>CAZSSE010000136.1:0-4422 GCA_964609165.1 uncultured Lachnospiraceae bacterium | reverse complement strand
GGTTGCTATTTCTCTTTTTATTTGTCACCTATCAATTGTATCATAACATTTTTGATACACATTTTAATGCGCAAATCATTCTATATATGCGTTCTTTTTTATATACTCTCCGCTCGCGTTCGGTTGCATTTTTGCAAGCGTAAAAATTGCGTCGAGCTTAGCCGATACCGCATATTGCTCTGTGCCCGACGGCGCGTCTGCGGGCTTTGTGACTATCGGTATTTCCGTTCTCTTACGGGCGGCAGAAAGGATCTCCCTGCCTACGGCGTTCGCCGCAAGAAGCGTCGTATATTCGGGATTTTGCGCAAGCAGAGCTTTGGTTACTCCGCATATTGAGAAAAGAATGGCTCGACGCAATTTTGCGTCGGTATACCGCTTATTCGAAAGACGCTCGAGCATCTCCTCAAGGCTTGCACATTCGTGTGCAAGCGAGCATATGCGATTTGCTATTCCGCCCTCGGCGTCCGCAATACCACTGAGGTCATTTGGATCAGCAAGTCTGAAATACATCAGAACAGCTCGTGAAAGCTGATATATGTCGGTCATCTCGCCCTCATAGTATGCGTTACAAAAAATATCGTAAGCCTCGGAGGGAATATACCTTGCCCCGTCCTCAAAGCCTCCTTCAAGCCAAAGCCTGCGAAGCGCGGTTGCCGACGGATTTTCGTTCTGTGAAAGCTCGGTTGAATTATACGCGGAACCGTCGCGAGTCAGTGTATGAAAAGCAAGCTCGGCTCCGAGTGTATCTGCGGCTCGCATATACTCTATTCCAAGCAGGTCATTAGAAGAAAATCGACTTGCCTCGGCGTCTCTGTTAAGCATATCGAAATATACCTCTGCCGCCCTCTCGCCGCTCTCCGTGCGTCGGCTGTATTCATTTCTGAAATCATCGTTACCGGCTCGTTTGGCTGCGTTACGCAAAAGGCTTATATCTCCGCACTCGGAGCCAAATATCACATTATCGCAAAATTGCGACAGAACAAAAATTCCTGCGCGAGAGAAATATTCGGCACTTGCCGAGCACCACGGAAAAGGAAGCTCCAGCACAAGATCCGCGCCGCATTTGATCGC
Source organism: uncultured Lachnospiraceae bacterium (assembly GCA_964609165.1). Lineage (GTDB taxonomy): Bacteria > Bacillota > Clostridia > Oscillospirales > CAG-272 > HGM12713. Next base: position 3,351 of record CAZSSE010000136.1, on the reverse strand, counting down.
CGCCTCGGCTCTTACGTATTTATCAAATACAGCAAGCTCTCCGCGCTGTACGGCGTTACCGCTCATAACGCATACTATTCGATCCGCACCGCGTGCACGCGCTTCTGAAAAAAGTCGCTCGTGCCCCTTGTGAAGCGGATTAAATTCGCATATAATTCCAAAATCACTCATTATTTGTAGTCCTTTTTTATCAAAATATGTGAAATAATATTAAAATGCTATTGAAAATTTTTTGAATATGTAGTATAATTAGACGATAAATTTTTATTCTACGGAGGATTTTATTCAAATGAATATTCTTGTTGTAAACGCAGGATCAAGCTCGCTTAAGTATCAGCTCATCGACACCGAGACAGACATAGTATCCGCAAAGGGTATATGTGAGAGAATCGGCGGCGAGGGCGCAAGCATTACTCATAAGCAGCTTATTAAGAACATTAAGGTCGTTAAGGAAGCTCCTATGAAGGATCACTCTGACGCTATGAAGCTCGTTGTTGATGCACTCACCGATAAGGAGATCGGTTGCATCGCCGACATGAACGAGATCCAAGCTATCGGACACCGCGTTGTCCACGGCGGCGCTTATTTCTCCGGCTCAATTCTTATGACCGAGGAGGTACTTGCAAAGCTTGAGCTCTGCAAGGCGTTCGCTCCGCTTCATACTGCTGCTCACCTCATGGGTATTAAGGGCTGTCTTGAGACCATGCCCGGCAAGCCCCAGGTGCTCGTGTTTGATACAGCATTCCACCAGACAATGGCTCCCGAGGCATATATGTATGCTATTCCCTACGAGTACTATGAAAAGTACGGTATTCGTCGCTATGGCGCACACGGAACCTCTCACCGTTTTGTAAGTGCAGAGATGGCAAAGCTTCTCAACAAGCATGTTGAAGAAACAAAGATCGTAACCTGCCACATCGGTAACGGCTCGTCTATATCCGCAGTTAAGGGCGGCAAGGTAATGGATACCTCTATGGGCTTCACACCCCTTGCAGGCGTTGAAATGGGAACACGCTGTGGAGACATAGACCCCGCTATCGTAACATATATTATGGAGGCTGAAAATCTCTCTGCGGCAGAAATGGATGCTCTTATGAACAAGAAGTCGGGCTTCCTCGGAATATCCGGTTTCTCATCCGACTCGCGCGACCTTGAAGACGCTATCGCTGAAGGTCCCTCCAATCCCAACTATGAGAGAGCTAATCTCGCGGTAAACATCCTTACACATAATATCAAGAAGTACATCGGCTCCTATGCAGCTATTATGAACGGACTTGACGCTGTTGTATTCACCGCAGGAATAGGCGAGAACAATCCTCATCTCCGTGAGCTCGTTTGCTCGAATATGGAGTATTTCGGCATCGACTTTGACAAGGAAGCAAACGACGCCGCTCCTCACGTGTCCGAAAACACCAGGATCTCCAAGGACGGCTCTAAGGTAGCGGTATACGTTCTTCCCACTAACGAGGAGCTCGTTATCGCTAAGGATACCGCAGCTATCGTTGCAGCTCTCTGATCTATCGATACTATTTTACCACAAAGCATTGCAAATTGCAACTTTTTAATTGGAGGAAATAAAAATGAACAATAAAATAGGCACAATGGTCAATTACGACGTAAACGTAGATCTTGCAGAAAAATTCCGTAAATGTCAGGAGTTCGGTATCAATTCCTGCCAGCTTTGCATTTGGAACACAGGCATATTTACAAGCGATGAGCAGGTAGAGGTAGTCAAAAAAGCAATTGCCGAAACCGGAATAGAGATTTCATCGCTTTGGGCGGGTTACAGCGGTCCCTGCGAATGGAATTTCACCGCAGGTCCCGACACTATCGGTCTTGTACCTGTCGCTTATAGAAATATCCGACTTAACGAGCTCAAAAATGCGTCCGACTTTGCCGAAAAGATAGGTGTAACGCAGGTGGTAACTCACGTTGGTTTTATTCCCGAAAATTCAAGTGACCCCGAGTTCAACGGTCTTGTGGTTGCTCTTCGCAATCTCTGCTCTTATATGAAGAACAAGGGACAGTATTTTCTCTTTGAAACCGGACAGGAAACACCGATCACTCTGCTTCGTACTATCCAAGCTATCGGCACAGGAAATATCGGTATTAATCTCGATACCGCAAACGTAATACTTTACGGCAGGGGAAATCCCGTTGATGCGCTTGACGTATTCGGTAAATACGTTATGGATACGCATATTAAGGACGGCTTCTTCCCCACCGACGGTATGTATCTGGGCAAGGAGTGCCGTGCGGGCGACGGAAAGGCTAACATTCCCACCGTCGTGTCAAAGCTTATAACAGAATACGGCTATGAGGGTCCCTTCACTATCGAGCGTGAGATCTCGGGAGATCAGCAGGCAGCGGATATTGTTCACGCAAAGAGCTTGATAGAAAATGCAATTGCGTCTGCAAAATAATCACTCTCAAAAAAGCTAAACCGAAAGGTGCGTACTCTTGAACAGTTTTTCAAGCAACATACAAAAGCGAGCTGAACAAAAATCAGCTCGCTAATTTTATACCGCGATATTTCGGTCTACGCGATGATATGTAAATTTAGAAACCAAGCAATTCCTTTTTCTTTGCATCAAATTCTTCTTGGGTTATGATACCCATATCAAAAAGCTCTTTCATTTTTTTGATCTCTTCTGCGGGGGAAATAGCATTTACAACTGTAGTTGGCTTATTTCCTTCAAGAGCATCATTAGTAACGTTCTTTAATCCCTCGCTTGAAGGCATTTTCAATTCGGCGTTTTGTGAAGCATTACGGTTAAAGAGTCGTTTTCCACAACCGGAGCAAAATATGCTGCCATTAGGCAACTGCTTGCCACATCCCGTGCAATACATAATCTGCGACTTCCTTTTACATCATTATAATCAAACCAAGTAAAGAACTGACGAACGAACATCCCAATGCAACCGCGGAAAGAATAATTCCTATTTTGCATGTGTTTTCAAGCTTGTTGTTATTTCTGCCCACCAACGCAAGAGCAAGACCTACACCGCCCAAAATCCATCCAAAAATAGCCAAAAGCCATGCCCAAAGTATTCCTAAAGCACCGAGAACTATAGCTGTTATTCCAAAGGATTTAGCAGATTTGGTAGAAGGCTCAACAGTAGTTATATTAATTGTATCTCCCGAATTCTCTGTGGGGCAATCACAATATGGGCACCTCATCGCATTGTTGTCAATTTCTTTTCCGCATTTTAAGCAAAACATTCCTTTTCTCCTTTCGAAAATAAAAAAGTGCGCCAACCGAAGTCAACGCACCGAAAAACGCAAACTCCAATTGTCGCCAAACAAATCGAAAAAGATATGGGAATATATTCACATATACTGCTCCGAGG
>CAZSSE010000135.1:0-4474 GCA_964609165.1 uncultured Lachnospiraceae bacterium | reverse complement strand
ATGTGGCCGTTCAACCTCTCAGTCCGGCTACTGATCGTCGGCTTGGTGAGCCGTTACCTCACCAACTACCTAATCAGACGCGAGCCCATCTCTGTACAATAAATCTTTGGCATGTCCATCATGCGACAGTCATGCGTTATGCGGTATTAGCGTCAGTTTCCCGACGTTATCCCACATACAGAGGCAGGTTGCTCACGCGTTACTCACCCGTCCGCCACTAAGCTGTTCTCACGCTTCCCGAAGGATTAATTCAAACTGCTCCGTTCGACTTGAATGTGTTATGCACGCCGCCAGCGTTCATCCTGAGCCAGGATCAAACTCTCGAAATAATTATATCATATCTCGGTTCCCCAAGCTATAATCTTCTTTCGAGCTATTCTTTCTTAGCTTCTTTTACTTTGTTGAGTATATATAACTCTTTGACGAGATTTGCACTTGCTTTTTTTGCTTTGTACTTATCTCTTGTTGTTCAATTTTCAATGACCGTTCGCTGCCCCTTTTTTACGGCAGCTTTGTTATTATACCACACTCTCTCGCCTTTGTCAATACCTTTTTTGAAACTTTTTTCGAGTTTTTTCAGGTTTTCGATCGGCTCTGTGATCTTGTCTCTCCCTTTCGGACAGCTTTCCTATTCTACCACTTATCCCCCTTTTTGTCAAGAGGTTTTTTAAAAAATTTCTTCAAAACGTGGTTTTGTCTAAAAATCACACTTTTAATTATATATTTTGTGCATCTTCCACAACAAGAAGCAAAATAGGTATTTGTATATCACCGTAGCTTTTTGCATATACTTTCCTTGTAATACAATTATACATTATTAAAGGAAGAAAAACATGAAAAGAGGTCTCATTATTACAGGCATTATACTTAGCTCCGTCTCACTCATTGTATGCTCAATTCTGATCTCACTTGCAATCAGAAGCAAAAGCAAATTCTGCGCTCATTCACATTTTGACAGGCATGTGATCGCGGCAAGCTGCACGCAAAGCGGAAAGACGGTATATACCTGCCAGAGATGCGGATACAGCTACGACGCCGATCCTACACCTCCCACCGATCACAAGCTAAAATCCGTAGAGGTCGCCCCAACCTGCTCCAGCTCCGGCTATACATTATATTACTGCGACTGCTCCTACTCTTTTCGTTCCGAGCTTATACCGTCTTCCGAGCACAAGCTTACCAAGCAGACATTTTCCGCTACCTGCACCGAGCAAGGCTACACGAGCTATTCCTGTGAAAATTGTGACTACCATTACGAAAGTGATTTCAATGAGCCGCTCGGGCATAGCTTTACCGGTCAAGTCGTGCGACCAACCGCCGTAAGCGCGGGCTACACTCATTACTCCTGCAAATGCTCATACAGCTACAACGGAGATCACGTATATTACAGTGACATACTCGAAAGCGCTTATACCGATAACGTAGACGTTCTCGCAAGGGGGATAGACGTATCACGGTGGAATCACCAGATAAACGCAGCAAACGGCGAATATATACCCCTAAATTGGAAAGCGATAAAAGCGCACGGCATTGATTTTGTCATTTTGAAGGCGGGAAGCACAAAAAGCGGCATCGAGCCCACCTTTGAAATGGACTACGCGGGAGCCCGCGCGGCAGGTCTTGAGGTCGGCGCATATTTTTATACCTATTCTACAACCGTATCCGGAATATCCAAGGATGCGGATATGCTGCTTCTTTGGCTTGAGGGTAAGAAATTTGAATATCCAATATATCTTGATCTTGAAGATCCCTCTCTCGTCTCACTCGGCAAAAACCACTTGAGCTCAATGTGCGAGACCTTTTTATGCAAGCTCCAGCAAAACGGATATTACGCAGGGCTTTACACAAATCACATGTGGCTGACAACTATCCTCGACACCGCCAGAATGGTAACGCTTTTCGATCTGTGGTACGCGCGCTATCCCGGCACAAGCGTCCCGACGTGGAACGAGGAAAAGTACGGCAAGCAGCTCGGAATGTGGCAATATACCGAGAGCGGAAGCATAGATGGCATTGATGGCAATTTTGATTTCAACTACTGCTATAAATATTACGGCGCGCTTATGAAAAAATGGGGTTTGAACGGTTTTTAATACTTGCAAAAATTACCAGCCCTTTAAATAATAGTTCCGATTGACAACCAAGGCAAAATATGATAAAATATCCTCGTAACACATTGGTTACAATCGGAGGAAATCCCATTGAAAAGAAAGTTCGTCATATTTGTACTAATGATGATTATATTTACAGCCGCCCTTTTCTCATGCGACGGCATTACTGAATTACCCGAGGCAGTGGAAACGCCTGCGCGTACAGAAGAGACTACAACCACCGAAGAAGCAACCGACCGTCACGAGCACGTGTTCAGTGAATGGAAAATATTTGCCGGTCCAACCTGCACAGAAGCGGGGCTTACAAAGCGGGTTTGCTTGGAATGTGAGTACACAGAGGAGAAGCCTTTGCCGTTGATCGCACACAAATTAACGAGCACCGTAATTGCGCCCGACTGTAAGAGCGAGGGCTATACGCTCCTCAGCTGCGATTGCGGCTACAAGCAAAAAAGCGAAATAACCGCAAAGCTTGCTCATACGTACAAGCAAACCGTCGTACCTCCTACATGCGAGGACGAGGGATATACAGAGCATATCTGCACCGTATGTCAAGACTCTTACCGTGACAGCACAGTTAACGCAAATGGTCACAGCTACACCGTTCAGAGAGTGTACCCTACCGTATCGTCAAAAGGCAGTATGACATACACCTGTCATTGCAAGTCGTCATACACAGAATATATTTCGTACAGTCAAATACTTCCAAACGCATATGTCACTCAAAGCACAGTGCTTGCAAAGGGCATAGATGTCTCACGCTATAATCATAAGCTTGATACCAACGATAATTATGCCCCTCTCGATTGGGCAGCGATAAAGGCATCGGGAGTGGATTTCGTTATTCTGAAGGCAGGCAGCACGAAAAGCGGCATCGAACCGACCTTTGAGATTGATTATGCCGGGGCGCGCGATGCAGGACTCGAGATAGGCGCTTATTATTACACCTATTCAAGCACGCTCGACGGTATAAGAGCTGATGCACAAAGCCTTTTGGAATGGCTGAAGGGCAAAAAATTTGAATACCCGATATATTTTGATCTTGAAGATTCTTCGCTTGAAGCGCTCTCAAAAAGTATGCTTAGCGAGATGTGCAAGACCTTTATTTCAGTTCTTCAGTCCGAGGGCTATTATGCGGGACTCTATTCAAATCATAATTGGCTTGCATACATACTCGATACCGAGGAGATGATCTCGCAATATGAGATCTGGTATGCGCGTTATCCGGGCACATCATCACCCGTTTGGGATAAAGAAAAATACGGCGAACAGCTCGGTATGTGGCAATACAGCGATAGCGGAATGATAGACGGCTTCGATCACCCATTCGATCTAAACTATGCTTATAAAAATTATAAAGAAATTATGATAAAGTGGGAACTTAACGGCTTTTTAAAGAGCGATACCTTGTAATAATCTCATAAAATCAAAGCCGCCGATTGGCAAATCGGCGGCTTTGGTCAAATGTCTAAATCAATAAGCTCCGAAAGGTCTTTGACGTAAGCGTCGGTGATCGATCTTATCTGTTGCTCGTATTCCGCGGACGAGTCATCGTACACGCCCACTGTCTTCATTCCGGCACGCTTTGCGGTGATATCGGCATTGTAGTTGTCGTCAAGGAAAATAACCTCTGAAATGGCTGCTCCGATACGATCCGCCGCCATTCTGTAAATCTCCGGATCTGACTTTGTCGTCCCAAAATCCTCGCAAGACCATACTCTTTCAAACAGATCATATATACCGAGCCGCCTCAGGCAGGGATCAAGTGTAGCGTGCGGGCTTGCAGTCAGCACATAAAGGCGGTCGCCGCGTTCTGTCAGAGCCTTTAACGTCTCTGTTACGTTGCTTTTGACAGACACATCGTATAAATATCCGGGCAAAGCGTATTCGTGCATACTTGAAACTATCTCCTCTATCGGCATATCAAGCCCCAGCTCGTCACGGTAATATCGTGCCGTACCGATAAAGCCAAGCGGCGTGATGAGCTTAACTATGTCTTTTTTATATGGAATATTATTTTCGTCAAGCACGCGGAGCACCGCCGAAACGTAGGTCGGCATAGAGTCAACAAGAGTACCGTCAAAATCAAAAAGATAATACGACATATATTCTCCTAAATATATAGATGTAAGGATATTATATCACATATCTCTGCTTTTTTCAACATTATATATTACACGTTTTTAAGTGCCGAAGTATTAAAGTTTTCAGAATTTTAAAAATATTTTGCAAAAATGGCTTGACAAACAGCAAATGTTGTGGTAGAATATTTAGGCGTGATTGAGAGAATACTCCAAAAGCGCATAAGCGCCGTTAGCTCAGCTGGATAGAGTGTTTGGCTACGAACCAAAAGGTCGGGGGTTCGA
>CAZSSE010000134.1:0-4485 GCA_964609165.1 uncultured Lachnospiraceae bacterium | reverse complement strand
TTTTGGTTGCTATTTCTCTTTTTATTTGTCACCTATCAATTGTATCATAACAAAAGAGAAAAATATTCATTTGATATCGTATAAAAGCTATCTCAAACAGAAATTTTTATAGCAGAATTATACTATAAATTTTACTTTATGCCAAGCGTCACACTTGACAAAACGGGCAAAATATATTATAATATTTATTACAATGAATTATTGTGCCTAATTGTGTCTTGGCATAAAATACGGAAGGCTGAAATTTTAATTTATGGTAAATATTGATCGCGCGTTGGATGATGCCAAAATAGAAAAGCAAATAGAATATATGTCGAGGATACGCACTGCCAACGATGCGTATTTCGCAGCGTGCCGTGACAGGCGGCGCGCATTTGTTTTGACGCTTGGATGTCAGCAGAATGAGGCTGACAGCGAGAAGCTTATGGGCATGGCTATAGAGATGGGATACGAGAAAACGGACGATCCCGAAAAGGCTTCGCTTATAATGGTGAATACCTGTGCCATACGCGAGCACGCCGAAAAGCGAGCACTCTCACTTATCGGACAGTACAAGCATATCAAGGCTAAAAATCCAGATCTTATTATAGTAATATGCGGATGCATGGTGGTTCAGGAGCATCGTGTTCAGGATATAAGGATGCGCTATCCATATGTTGATGTTTTGTTCGGACCGTCGCTTATACACCGTATGCCGGAGCATATATGGAGCAGAAGCGAGGGCGGAAAGCGCATATTTGATCCGGATAGCGCAGAATATAAGGTTGCCGAGGGCTTGCCGATCTGCCGCGAGAGCAATTATCGCGCGTGGGTATCGGTAATGTACGGCTGCAATAACTTCTGCTCCTACTGTATCGTGCCTTATGTGCGCGGACGTGAGCGAAGCCGCCGTAAGGAGGACGTTATTGCCGAATTTCGTGGACTCGTTGAGGCGGGCTACAAGGATATTACTCTGCTTGGACAGAATGTCAATTCCTACGGAAAGGACAGCGGATTTGACTATGATTTTGCAGACCTGCTTTGTGAGCTTGATAAGATCGAGGGAGATTACCTGATACACTTTATGACAAGTCATCCCAAGGATGCGACGCATAAGCTTATAGACGTTATGGCAGATTCAAAGCACATAGCAAAGCATTTTCATCTTCCGATGCAGTCGGGAAGTGACAGAGTGCTTATGGCTATGAATAGAAAATACGATTTTCAAAAATATATATCAACGCTTGATTATATACGCGAGAGGATCGAGGACGTAACTCTTACGTCGGATATTATAGTTGGATTTCCCGGAGAGACCGAGGAGGATTTTGAGGACACGCTTAATGCGCTTCGCCGTGCAAGATTTGATATGATCTATTCCTTCCAGTATTCTCCGAGGAAGGGCACGCCCGCGGCGCAAATGGATTGTCAGATACCAAAGGAGATCAAGGGAGCGAGATTTGACCGGATGCTTGAATTGCAGGACGGTATTTCGTATGAATCCAATAAGCGTCTTGAGGGTAGAACGCTCCGCGTACTTTGCGACGGACCGAGCAAAAATAACAAAAGCATCTTCAGTGGGCGCACAGAGGGCGGTAAAATAGTCTTCTTCGACGGTGAGAATGATGATATAGGAAATTTTGTTGACGTGAATATCGAACGCGCAGATACCTTTGCGCTTTCGGGAAAAATTATAAGAAAATGAATTAAAAAACAGAAAGAGGATATAAAATGACGATTTTTGAACTTGCGGCAGAGCTTGGTAAGGCTCTGAAAAATGATGATAAGCTTGTAAGACTTGACGCGGCAAGAAAGAAGTACGAGCAGGATACGGATCTTCAGAAGATGCTTGTTGAGTACGAGGTTCAGCAGAAGGCACTTCAGGGAGAGATCACCAAGGATGAGCGCGATACAATGTTTATCGACGTAATCCAAAAGAGAATAAACGAGCTTTATGAGGCTATTATGAGCCACCCGGTATTTGTCGAGCTGAACGAGGCTCAGGCAGATGTTAACGAGCTTATGAACGCCGTAAATAACGCTATCACATTTGAGATCACGGGAGAGATCCCCTCCTGCACACACGATTGCTCGACCTGCGGCGGAGGATGCTCGCACTGACAGCGTACCCGTAATTCTTGATAAACGGAGGAAAAATACCATGACTCCAATGATGGAGCAGTATTTTGAAATAAAAAATCAGTATAAGGATCATATACTGTTTTATCGTCTCGGTGATTTTTACGAGATGTTTTTTGACGATGCTATACTCGCCTCTCGCGAGCTTGAGCTGACGCTTACGGGCAGAGATTGCGGCGAGGATGAAAGGGCGCCTATGTGCGGCGTACCCTTTCACAGCTGTGACGGCTACATAGGAACGCTTGTATCAAGAGGATACAAGGTCGCTATATGCGAGCAGACCGAGAACCCCGCAGAGGCTAAGGGACTTGTTCGCAGAGAGGTGGTTCGTGTGGTGACACCCGGCACTCTTATTGAGAGCGATCTGCTTTCCGAAAAAAAGAATAATTATCTTTGCTCGGTATATATGAGTCAGTTTGAGTGCGGAGTGGCTTTTGCAGATATATCTACTGCGCGTGTTTTTTCCACGTTTTTCTGCGGTGACGAGATCGAAATAAAGCTTCGCAACGAGCTTGGCACGTATGCGCCGTCGGAGATCGTTACAAATGTCAGCGATAAGAATCTTGGTGAGCTTTCGGATTTCATTCATTCCGGACTTTGCGCAATGCTTAACGATAACAGAGCCGCACAGTTCGATTACGAAGGCTCTGTGGACCGTGTCAGGGAGCAGTTCGGCGAGAGCATAAAGGACGAGTATCTCGAAAACAAGCCAATGGTATCAGCCCTCGGCGCACTGCTTGCTTACATAGAGGAAACGCAAAAGAAGGATATATCATATATCAAGGATCTGACTGTTTATCAAGAAGGACAGTTCCTTGAAATGGACATAAATACAAGGCGCAATCTTGAGCTTACCGCTACTATGCGTACAAAGGAGAAGAAGGGCTCGCTGCTTGGAGTTCTCGACAGGACCGTAACTGCGGCAGGAGCGAGATTGCTTTGTAATTGGGTCGAGCATCCGCTGTTGAGCGTAAGCGACATCTGTCGCCGACAAAACGCGGTAGAGGAAATAGCAAACGCTTATATTATGCGCGAGGAGATGCGAGAGCTTCTTGCGAACGTTTTGGATATTGAGCGTCTGGTAACACGAATAGTTTACGGTACTGCCAATGCAAGAGATCTTCGTGCGGTGGCAAGCACGGTGGCAATACTTCCCGAGCTTAAGAGCCTTATGAGTTCATGCAGATCAGACGAGCTGACCGAATTGCTCGGCGAGCTGGAAACGCTTGAGGATATTTATGCCAAGATCAATGCCGCTATCTGCGATGAGCCTCCCGTGTCTGTGCGCGAGGGCGGAATGATAGCAGAGGGCTTCAATTCCGACGTAGATTATCTGAGGTCGGTAATGAATGACGGCAAGAGCTGGATACACAAAATAGCCGATAAAGAAAAAGAGAGAACCGGCATAAAGACGCTGAAGATAGGGTATAACCGTGTGTTCGGATATTATATCGAGGTCTCCAAATCGTTTATGGATATGGTTCCCGAGGATTATATACGCAAGCAGACTTTGGCTAACGGAGAGCGTTATATAACTAAGGAGCTGAAGGATATGGAGGCGACTATACTCGGAGCCGACGACAGAGTTAATTCGCTTGAATACGAGATATTCTGCGAGGTGCGAGATTACGTGGCGTCCGCAAGCATGAGGCTTCAGAAGACCGCGGCGATATTGGCAAAGCTCGACGTTTACGCAAGCCTTGCGACGGTTGCGGTCAAAAATAAATACGTTCGCCCCGAGGTGGATAAAAGCGATATTATAATGATAAAGGACGGACGGCATCCTGTTGTAGAGCAATTTGTCAAGGATAGCTATTTCGTGCCAAACGATGCAAATCTAGACACAGATCGCAACCGCCTTATGCTCATAACCGGACCTAATATGGCGGGTAAGTCAACGTATATGCGTCAGGTGGCTATTATCGTTGTGATGGCGCAGATAGGCTCGTTTGTTCCCGCAAACGACGCGCGTATCGGAATTATCGACAAGCTGTTTACCCGTGTGGGCGCATCTGACGATCTTGCAAGCGGACAGTCCACCTTTATGCTTGAAATGAACGAGGTGGCGTATATTTTGCGGAATGCTACGCGCAAGAGCCTTATTATATATGACGAGGTGGGCAGAGGAACGTCAACCTTTGACGGAATGAGCATAGCGCGTGCAATAGTTGAATACACAAATAGCCGAAAGATCGGAGCAAAGACGATGTTTGCAACTCATTACCACGAGCTTACCGTTATGGAGAATGAGTTCGAGGGGATCGTCAACTACAACGTTGCCGCAAAGAAGCGCGGAGATAATATCACATTTTTGCGTAAGATCGTCAAGGGCTCGACCGATGACAGCTACGGTATCGAGGTAGCTAA
>CAZSSE010000133.1:0-4497 GCA_964609165.1 uncultured Lachnospiraceae bacterium | reverse complement strand
GCTTATACCTCTGTTGCGGCAAAGGATATATTTACCCGTTGCAAGGTGGATAGGTTTGCTTTTGATTTTGAAAGTATAATATGGGCACAGGCACTTGGCTACAGCATATGTGAGATGCCGGTCAAGATCATCAATCACAGAGCGTCTTCTGTTCATATCCTGAGAGACAGCCTTAAAATGCTCAAGGATATTATAAATATACGCAAGCGTGTTAAACGTGAATGTAAAGAATTAAAATTTGCAAAAAAGAGATAACGAAAACAACTTTAAATTTTTTCTGTTGGTATTACCGTAGAAACAGCAGTCACAAATAGGCAGAGAAACTTTTTCCTGCCTATTTTTTATATGTTTTCTCTGGCGACTTGTTGTATAACGGATATAAAAAATTTGGGAATAGAAAGCCTCCTTCCGAGCCTGTAATATATCTTTCGGAGCGTATGCGAGTAATCGGTCGTAAAAGCCTTCCTCCTATAGGAATGGGGCGGTGGAAGGAGCTTGCGCAACTTAAAGTTTAGATTTAACCCCATTGTAGGGCACTCTCCCTCAGTCAGCTCCGCTGACAGCTCACTCCCGGAGGGAGCCTATGTATGCGTAATCTTTTATGTAGTGCAACCTTTATTGAATATGAATTATGAATACGAAAATACCCCGACAGACATTAGAAAAATCTGTCGGGGATAATTTAATTGTTCACTGCGAGGCAAATTTGCACAATATAACCAACCGGAATTATGATTTTCAAATAAAAGCATCATGCTTTCTTGAAGTTGTTTATCGGTCATTTGTGATATAGCTTTTTTGTAGCATACATTGGTTCGCACGTAAGATTAAGTCCGAGCTTGCGATAAACGGCAGAGTCTACACTTGATGGAATAACACTTATATGTGCTTGACAGTTCCGTAGCTTAGGAAGCTGTTCCATAGCCTTCGCGGCGACTTCACAGGTGGTTGCCGAGATTGCAAGTGCGATCAGTATTTCATCTGCATGAAGTCTTGGATTGTGATTTCCAAGGTTATCGATCTTCAAGTGCTGAATAGGCTCAATGACCTCAAGCGGCAACAGAAGATAATCGTCGTCTATATCACCAAGCTTTTTAAGTGCGTTAAGAAGTGCCGAAGCTGAAGGACCCATAAGGTTGGAGGTCTTTCCCGTAACGATACTGCCGTCAGGCAGCTCTATTGCCGCAGCAGGCTCGCCCGTAAGCTCCGCCTTATCAAGTGCCGGACAAACTACCCTGCGATAATTTTTATCAACACCAACCTGCTTCATAATAAGCTCGGCCTTATAAACCTCGTCTGCATCGGCATTTCCGTTTCTCTTACGGCAAAGGGTATCGTAATAACGTCGAATGATCTCCATTTTTGAAGCATCACAAACAACCTTATCGTCCGTAATACAGTATCCAGCCATATTTACACCCATATCTGTAGGGGACTTATACGGACATTCCCCATATATTTTTTCAAATATGTCCTTGAGAACAGGGTATATCTCAATATCTCTATTGTAGTTTACGGCAGTAGTACCGGTAGCTTCGAGATGAAACGGGTCTATCATATTGACGTCGTGAAGGTCGATAGTCGCCGCCTCATACGCCATGTTGACGGGATGCTTAAGAGGAATATTCCATACGGGAAATGTTTCAAATTTTGCATATCCGGCTTTGATACCTCTCTTATGGTCGTGGTAAAGCTGAGATAGGCAGGTTGCCATCTTTCCGCTTCCGGGCCCCGGAGCTGTGATAACGACGAGAGGACGCGAGGTCTGAATATACTCGTTCTTGCCGTAACCGTCATCACTTACGATCTTTTGGATATTCGACGGATAACCCTCAATAGGATAGTGTCTGTAAACTTTTATGCCGAGATTTCCAAGACGCTTGATAAACAGATCGACAGGTGGTTGATTTGTATACTGCGTGACAACTACACCGCCGACAAGAAGACCGATCTCGTTAAAGGCATCTATCATTCGGAGAGTATCCATATCATAGGATATTCCAAGATCACCTCGTATCTTATTTTGCTCAATAGACGGAGCAGAAACAACGACAATAACCTCGGCATCGTCCTTCATTTTAAGAAGCATTCGTATTTTACTGTCGGGCTGAAATCCGGGAAGAACCCTCGATGCATGGTAATCATCAAAAAGCTTGCCGCCAAATTCCAAATACAGCTTGCCTCCAAAGCTCGATACACGCTCCTGAATTTTCTGAGATTGAAGCTTTATATATTTATCGTTATCAAAACCAATAGGTCCCATAGTATTCCTCTCAAAATAAAACTATGCATATATTGTAATACATTTTTTGATTTTTTTCAATAGCAAAAAAGAAAAAACGTATAATTTTTTATAAAAGTCCGTCAATATACCTACAAGCAGCCAGTGCCGCCACCGCACCGTCTGCCGCAGCAGTAGTAACCTGACGTATCTTCTTTGTACGGCAGTCACCCGCTACGAAAATTCCTTCGGTGTCGGTAAGACAGTTTTCGTCCGATATGATATATCCGTAATTATCAAGTTCAGTAACGTTTGCAAATACATCGTTTTCGGGTATTTGTCCAATGGCGACGAACATACCGTCAAGCGAAAGGGAAGAGATCTCATTAGTTTTTGTATTTTTTAGCGAAATCGCGCAAAGCTCTCCGCTGTTGCTGCGCAATGATGTAACGACCGTATCAAAGATCATTTTTACATTGCTCTTGCCTTCAAGTATCTGTAAAAGCTTCTTTTCACCTGTCATAAATGAAAGGTTCTGGATAATAATAACCTCCGAGCAAAGGTCAGAAAGCATGACCGCCTCCTGAAGTGCAGTATTTCCGCCCCCTATTACAGCTACCTTTTTACCCGCGAAAAATGATCCGTCACATACCGCGCAAAACGAAATACCCGCGCCGATAAGCTCATCCTCTCCTTCAAGACCGAGGTGACGGTGCTTTGAGCCGGTAGCAATAATAACCGCCTTGCCCTCAAAATCTCCGTATTCGGTAGAAACGATCTTATGAGTTTTACAGTCGGTTATCTTTGTTGCCTCGGCAAGCTCTATCGAAGCACCGTGTGCCATAACCTGCTCAAGCATCTGCTCAGCAAATGCACTACCGCTGATCTCCATTATAGACGGATAATTTTCCAGCTTTGGCGAATAGGTTATCTGTCCGCCGAAATTTTCTTTTTCCAGCAAAAGAACACTTTTGTCAGCGCGAAGAGCATACAGGGCAGCAGTCATTCCTGCAGGACCTGCTCCAATTACAATTATATCATTCATTGTTTAACCTTTCATTATCGAAAATAAAATCAACAAATCGGTGGGCAAAGCTATCGTGCAATGCCCACCCGGGAGTTATGTGCAATTACTTGTTGTAGGAATCCGCAAACCTGCGAACGTTGGAAACGTTAACTATCTTTTCGATCTTATCTCCGCTGATCACCACGAGCGTAGGAGCTGCGGTAATTCCGTACTGCTTTGCAAGATCTGGATTTTGATCGGCGTAAATCTTTTCATAATCCACACCTGCGTCTTTAAGGAATTTTTCCGCCATCTTGCAATTAGGGCAGGTTGTAGTAGCAAAAAGCAATACCTTGCCTCCCGTAGCGCGGCTGCACTCATCATTCTTTATATCCTGTTTTACAGCATCAAAATTTCGCTTTGCCATGGAATCCGCAATATTATAAAGCTTACGGTGCTTATACTCCTGCGCCTTTCCGTCATTCCATGCCTGAACAGGTCTGTAATAACCTGTTATACGGCTGTAAACCTCGGTCTTTTCACCGCAGAATGGGCAAGAGAATTTTTCACCCGCAATATATCCGTGCGCTTTACATACAGAATACGTGGGAGAAAGAGAATAGTAAGGTAGCTTATAGTTTTCGGCGATCTTTCTTACGAGATTAGCCGCTGAACGCCAATCGGGAAGCTTTTCGCCCATATAAGCATGGAATACAGTTCCCGAGGTATAAAGCGTCTGAAGCTCATCCTGAATATCAAGCGCATCGAATATGTCGGAGGAATATCCCACAGGAAGATGAGATGAGTTTGTATAATAAGGCGTCTCGCACTCACCCGCAGCAGTAATTATATCGGGGAATCTCTTAACGTCATGCTTTGCAAGACGATAAGAGGTAGACTCTGCGGGAGTAGCTTCAAGGTTATACAGGTCGCCGTATTTTTCCTGATAATCGGAAAGACGGTTTCTCATATGATTAAGAACATCCTTTGTAAATTCCTGTGCCTCTTTGCTTGTAAGATCCTTACCGATCCATTTAGCGTTGAGACAAGCCTCGTTCATACCGACAAGACCGATAGTGGAAAAATGATTTTCAAACGTACCGAGGTATCTCTTTGTATATGGATAAAGTCCCTCATCAAGCAGCTTTGTAATGACAGTTCTCTTGATCTTAAGCGAGCGTGCCGCAATGTCCATTTTGTGGTCGAGACGAGCGTAGAAGTCCGCCTCGTTTTCAGCAAGATAAGCAATTCTTGGCATATTGATAGTAAC
>CAZSSE010000132.1:0-4559 GCA_964609165.1 uncultured Lachnospiraceae bacterium | reverse complement strand
TGAGGGCTTCGGCGACCCGTTTTGCCGTCGTCCGTATCCGTGGGGCAGAGAGGAAGCAGAGCTTATTGAATGTTACCGTATGCTCGGAAAAATAAGATGTGAAAACCGTGACGTGCTTGCCGATGGAGAGTTTCATATTCAGCATGCCGAGGGTGCTCTTATCGTTTATACACGGAGAAGCGACAATGGCGAGATATGCGTAATTGCAAACGTCGCAGACAGAGAGTGCTCTTATAAGCTTGGAGGTAGGTGGCTCAATCTTATAAGCGGCGAGATATATGACGGCAAGGCTTTGGCGCAGAGTGCTATAATCTTGCGCAGAGAGTGATTTTGGAGGGAAATATGGGGCTTTTTGGCAAGAAAAAAAGTGATCCCAACAGCAAAAAATTTCGTTGGGAGATGGCACGCGCCGTTGAAGGACAGCATATAAAATACGTTACCGAGAAAAAGGATGGCGAGGTAGACGAGGTTATCGGACGCAATGGAGGTCTTAATATCCGCGATGACGAGTTTATCGTTTATGCATCGGCAAAGGTTTTGTTTCGTTGCAGAGTTGACGAGCTTCAGATTTGGGAGCTTCTCTCTAAGGACGGTGTTGTACTTACGGGACCTGACATAGAGAGCGGCGGGAAGGTGCGTACCGTAGTAGCACACTACGTTTATTACAGGAAATAAGCTATGAGCCGAGATATTGAATTTATGCAAAGAGCGCTTGAGCTCGCCGGACGTGCGGCAGATATTGGAGAGGTGCCCGTTGGCGCACTTGTTGTTGACAGTGCGAGCGGAGAAATAATAGCGGAGGCGCATAATCTGCGCGAGACAACGAAGCTCGCTACCGCTCATGCCGAGATACTTGCTATAGAAGATGCCTGCCGTGCCCGAGGAGGGTGGCGGCTTAGCGGCTATACGCTTTACGTTACGCTTGAGCCTTGTCCGATGTGCGCCGGCGCGATAGTCAATTCAAGGATAGATCGCGTGGTGTATGGAGCAGAGGATATGCTTGCAGGCTGCTGCGAAAGTGTAATAAAGTTCAACTCTTATCCCTTCAATCATTCTTTTGCGATAACGGGTGGAGTGTGCTCTGATGAAAGTCGTCAGATCTTAAATGAATTTTTCCAGAAAAGAAGAAAAGAGCAAGAATGATCTTGCTCTTTTTTATTTTATTCAGGCTGCTCTGTATAGTATTTTGCTCTCTTGCGCTTCTTTACGGTATGGACTACCGTAAGAACGACTATAGCAGACAGGATAAACGCGCAACAGATATAGATTCCGTTGCCTATTGTGTTTTCTACCTTGAGTTCCTCCCAAAGATCGTTGAGAAGAACGAGCTTTTCAGCAGAAAGATTGAGATAAGCCTGAGAGGGAACAGACATTACCTTCTCGCCATAGAGTATCTCAAGTGCATTTGGATGTACCTCGGACATCGTAGCTATATAATCTTCATTACTTATGACAGTGGTAAGTGGGGATGCGTAATAGGTATATTCGGCATTGGCAACGGCGATCTCCTCCTCACACATAAAGTTTATATACTCATGCGCAAGCTCGTAATTCTGTGAATTCTTCGGAATACACATAGCGTCTATATAAGAGTTGGTTCCTTCCTTTGGGTAATAGAACGCAAGGTCGTTGTTGTCCTCATACATCGACATAAAGTCACCGGCATAGTAGGCTGCTATTGCCGCCGAGCCGCTCGACATTTTGTTGAAGATCTCGTCCATAACATAGCCTTGAACAAGTGTTTTTTGCTCGATAAGAAGATCGCGTGCCTCCAACCATTGCTCGTCACTTGCTTCGTTTACGTCATAGCCCTTCCAATAGAGTGCAGTTCCGAAGGCATCGCGGCTATTATTGAATTGAAGAATATCGCGTGTGTATTTCTCATTCCACATCAGCTCCCAGCTCTCAGATGCCGCATCCTCCTCGCTTACGATAGATGAATTATAGATAACTCCTATCATTCCATAGAAATAAGGAACAGAGTATACGTTATCGCTGTCGTCCTCGTAATATACGTTTTCACCCTTGAATCTATCGTCGATAAACTGATAATTCGGAATCATAGACAGATCAAGCGGGGCAAGCATATCCTCATTGACCATACGCTGGATCATATAATCAGAGGGGATTATAACGTCGTATGACGCAGATCCGCTTTCTATCTTAGCATACATGCTTTCGTTGCTTGAAAAGGTAGAGTAGTTTACCGAAACGTGTTTGCCTGTTTTTTTGTAATAGTATTCCTCAAACGCCTTGTTTGTATCAACGGTATCCTCAGAGCCGTCAGAGATATATTCGCCCCAATTGTAAACGTAAAGGGTGGTCGTCTCCTCGGATTTGCAGGATGCAAGACAGATACAAACAGGCAAGAGAAGAGCGGTAATTAAAACTGCAATAACAATTCTTTTCATTTTACTGCTCCTCCTTTTGCAATTCTGCGATGCTTGCGGTGTGGAGCCTTGTCCTTCTTTGCACCGGCAAGATTTACTGCGATCAGAAGAATGAGTATTGTAAATATTATGATCGTACAAAGCGCATACATGCTGAACTTGACCTCGTGTGCCGTCTGATTGTATATGTATAGCGGCAATGTCTTGAAGTCGGGAGAGCTTACAAAATGGCTTATTACGAAGTCGTCAAGCGAGAGCGTAAAGCTCATCATAAGACCGGAAATGATACCCGGCATTATTGCGGGAACCTCAATTTTAAAGAAGGTCTGTGTCGGTGTGCATCCAAGGTCGAGTGCCGCCTCTATAAGATGCTTGTCCATCTGCTTGAATTTCGGTAGTATCGACAGGATAACGTATGGCAGATTGAATGTCGTGTGCGCGATAAGCATGGTCCAGAAGCCGAGAACGTTATTCAGATTGAACATAAGTGCAAAGCCGACAAAGAGAAGCATCATTGATACTCCTGTAACAATGTCGGGGTTCATCATAGGAATATTGGTAACGCTCTTCATAATCGATTGATAATACTTGTTCTTTGAATGTGCAATGCTGAACGAGGCGAGAGTACCTATAACGGTTGCAAGAGCCGAGGAGCATACTGCAAGTATAAGCGAGTTTTTAAGTGACTCGATCGCCTCTCCGCTTCTGAAAAGATCCTTGTACCAATAAAGCGTAAAGCCCGAAAAGCTGCTCAGATTTCCGGAGGCGTTAAACGAAAATAGTATAACGACGAGAATTGGTGCGTACAGAAGTGCGAAAATGATAAATATATAGAATTTCGAGAGGAATTTCATACGATGATCTCCTCCTCACTATCCGAAAATTTATTCATTATCGCAAGCGATATAAGTATGAGGATCATCATTACAAGCGAAATAGCCGCTCCTGTATGATATGTTATCTGATTTTGGAATTGACGCTCTATAGTGTCTCCAAGCAGATCAAAGGATCCGCCGCCGAGCTTCTGCGAGATGTAGAAAGTGCTGATCGAGGGAACAAACACCATCGTAACACCGGAAATAATACCCGGTGTTGTTAGCGGAAGAATGACCTTGAATATCGTCTGGATACTGTTGCATCCGAGATCCGCAGATGCTTCAAGGTATCTGCGATCGATCTTTATGAGTGCAGTATAGATAGGAAGCACCATATATGGCAGGAAATCGTAGATCATACCGAGAATTACCGCGGCATCCGTGCCGATAAAGGTGAGCTTTGAGAAGCCAAGGCTTGTAAGAAACGTGCTGACAAGTCCGCCGTTATCAAGCAGTGCCATAAGCGAATAGGTGCGTATCAGAAGACTTATCCACATGGGGAGCATAAGCAGTACCATCAGGATATTACGGGTTCTTTCCGATGTACGCGACATGCAGTAGGCAAGCGGATAGCCGATCAAAAGGCAAACCGTGGTTGCGATCAGCGAAAATCCGAGCGACATTACGAAGGTTTCGGAATACGATGAAAGTGATAGGATATTTTCAAACGTAAAGTCACCGTTTCTGTCGGTAAAAGCGAAATATGCAACAAAAAGCAGTGGAGCGATGATAAACATTGACGACCACACGATATATGGTGAGGATGCAACACGCTCAAACCAAGAACGTTTATTTTTCATTATTCCTCCTCCTCGGAAATAATATCCGAGAGATGATCCATCTCGTCGGAGAAGGTCGAATAATCACCGAACATATCGGAATATTCGGATTTTTTCATAATGTGTATTGCGTCAGGTTCTATATAAACACCGATAATGGAATCGGGGGCTACATAGTCAGTAGACTGAATCATCCACTTAAAGCCCTTTATGTCCACAATTATCTCATAGTGAACTCCTTTGAAGGTAACTGATGCTACCTTTCCTGTAAGCATACCCCTCTCAACAGGAACGACGTCAACGTCCTCGGGGCGTACCACAACGTCGACCTGCTCGTTCTTGGCAAAGCCGCCGTCCACGCAATCAAACACATGTCCTGCAAATTTCGCGCGGCGGTCTGCAAACATCACGCCATCCACAATATTCGATTCTCCGATAAAATCGGCAACGAATGCATTGACAGGCTCGTTATAGATATCCGTAGGAGAGCCAATCTGTTGAATATGTCCGTTTTC
>CAZSSE010000131.1:0-4564 GCA_964609165.1 uncultured Lachnospiraceae bacterium | reverse complement strand
TTACTAATACTCATCAACTATAATATCATATTTTTGGTCAAAATGCAATACTTTTTTAAATTATTTTGAAGCAAGTAAAAGCAAAAAGGCAGAGAATGATCTCTGCCTCTTGTACCGATAAATATCTGTTTTGAATCAGTTAAGCGCGGTGATTACAAGAACAGTCACAACCGTAAGAACAACGAAAACGACTGAAAGAACGGTTGTTATTCTGCTAAGTATCTTATCCTTTGACTTGCTCTTTCCCTTAGAGAAGAATGTGTCAGCCGAGGAGCCGGTGATTGTGCTTGAAAGCTTTTTATCCTTACCTGACTGCAAAAGAACGCAGACGACCAAAGCTACTGCCAGAACTATCAACAAAATACCGAGTGCGATATCCATACTACACCTCCAAAAACTTATTAAACGCTTCGCTTAGAAGCAAAAATAGTCGTTAGCCTTAATATTGTATCATAAACAAAGGGAAAAATCAATAGTATTTTTGCATTTTTTTAAATACTTTTGCATTTTTTTAAATATTTTATCTTTTTACTTGCATAACAGGCTACTGCATTGACAAAAAAGCAAATTTCATCTATAATTTATATACGGTATCAGACCTTCAAAAAATTTTTGCGCTTTTTTAAAAAAATTTTGATTTTCTGTAACCTACAGCCCATTTTTGGCGACATAACCTATGAAGAGGAAAATAAAGAATGATGTCGCTTAATCGATCATTCATTATTTATTCCCAAAAGAAAGGAAGAACGTATGGAGGACCACAAAATAGTTGATCTGTATTGGGAGCGCTCCGAGCGTGCGATCAGTGAAACCAAGCTCAAATATGAGAGAATGCTGTCGGGCATATCCTACTCACTTCTCGGCTCATCCGAAGATGTTGAAGAATGTGTGAACGATACATACCTCTCGGCGTGGAATCAAATGCCTACCGATCGCCCGATATATCTCGGGGCTTATCTTTCAAAGATCATCCGAGCACTCTCTATCAACAGGTTTCGGTCTCAGCATCGCAAAAAGCGAGGCGGATTTGAAAACCTGTGCGAGGAGCTCGATAAATGTATCCCCGATAACTGCAGTATCGAGGAGCAGTACAACAACGGAAGGCTGACCGAGCTGATCGACCGTTTTCTTGAATCTCTGAGCGAAGAAAAGCGAGTAATATTCGTCAGAAGGTATTTCTACTCGGACTCGGTAGATCAGATCGCCCGGCGAACGCATATGAGCGTTTCCAAGGTCAAGACCTCCCTGCACCGCATGCGTGAAAGCCTGCGGGATATTCTCGAAAAGGAGGCGATGCTTTGATAAACCGATCAAACAAAAGAAAAAATTCGGAGATAATGCTCGATGCTATCGGCAACATCAGCGACCGCTTTATTTTTGAGGCAGAGGCATATGTTCCAAGTAAGCCGGTATCTCTGCGACGGCGATTTGCGATAATCGCCGTCAGCTTCACTTTGATACTCACGCTTGCCGTTTCGGCTCTTGTAGGCACACTGACACGTCAGGATAGCGAGGCAGAGGATAGCGGCAGCACCGATCAAACGCAAAACAGTGAGAGACCTACCGTTCCAAACTATGATTTTCAAGAGCCACCGCTCACTCCTCCCGTTCAAAGTCTTTCGTCAACGCTTATCAATATGAAAGCTGATACGGAGGGACTATCCTCGGAGCTTGAACGTGATATGCTGTTCGACGGCAGCGCACGCATAATCTGGAGATACGAGGGCGAGGACGCTTACAGGATCTGCACGATGTCTCGCAGCAACGCCGCGTCAGTAGCATCATCTATCACTACACAAAAGAATTTCACAAGAGTTGATGCTTCCGCGGAGAGCGACGGACTTGACGGATTATGGATATGCTTCGGCGACGGCATGGTGTATTCTCCGTATCTTGAGACCGCCGGCGGAAACGTGGGCTACGGTGCCCTGTTTGACTACGAGCGCGAGCTTGAGCCATCTACCGAATTTGTTAAGCTTGTAGAAAGCATTATTTCGGAGAAATCCAACTAAATCTTTATTTTTGAAGGAGAAAGGTTATGAAAAAAGCGCAAAGAATTTTTGTTTCGATATTATCTTTAATTATGTCAATATCACTGATTTCCTGTGGCTCCAAGGAGATGGCAGACGGTGTGGGAGGCTACGACGATAAGGAAATTTATGACGGCAACTATAACGGCAGTCCCTTGGAAAAAGTTACAAATGAGTATGGCGAAGCAAACCCTGACTCAGCCATTCCCGATCTCGATGACGAATATGATGGTATCACCGAAAACCCCTTCGTTAAGGTCGAGGAAATGGATACGTCAACATTCTCGGCAGACGTTGACACGGCATCCTACACCTTTTTGCGAAAAATGATAAACAACGGATGCTCTCTCTCGGAGATACAAAGCTATGCAAAGTCCAACGCAATTCGCACAGAGGAGCTTGTTAACTATTTTAAATATTCGTATAATTCCGCGTCCGAGGGCGAGATGTTCGGCACGAAGGCTACTATAGCTAAAGCTCCGTGGAGCAATGAAACCTATCTGCTTACACTCGGACTTAAAGCCAAGGAGCTTGAATCAAGTTCCGCAAATAACCTCGTATTTCTCATCGACGTATCGGGCTCTATGGCATCTAACGACAAGCTTCCGCTTCTGCAACGGACATTCTCCTATCTCGTCGATCAGCTTGACGGCAACGACACGGTATCTATAGTTACCTATTCGGGCAATGAGAGCGTCGTGCTTGACGGTGCGGAGGGCACAAAAAAAGAGCTCATACTTGAGGCAATAAACTCATTGAAGGCAAGAGGCTCGACAAACGGCGAGGCAGGTATAGTCAAAGCATATGAGATTGCGGAAAAGTATTTCAAGGAGGACGGCAATAACCGCATAATCATTGCGTCCGACGGCGACCTCAATGTAGGCATATCCAGCCCCAAGGAGCTGGAGGCTCTTGTTGCCGAAAAGCGTGAAAGCGGAGTATTCCTTTCTGTTCTCGGCTTTGGAACAGGCAATTTCCGCGATAACAATATGAGTGCCATTGCTCAGGCGGGCAACGGAGTGTATTATTATATCGACTGTGCCGAGGAGGCAGAGCGTATATTTACCGATTCCATGCTATCGACTATATATACAGTTGCAAAGGACGTAAAATTCCAGCTCACCTTCGACAAGAATTTTGTTTCGGAATACCGACTTATCGGCTATGAAAACAGACTGCTTGCAAACGAGGATTTTGACGATGACACAAAGGATGCAGGCGAGGTAGGAGCAGGACACACTCTTACGGTATGCTACGAGCTTAAGCTTTCGGAGAACACAGATACCTCAACCGACGTGGAGACTGACGAGAACAGTGCGGAGAGCCATTGGATAAAGCTTTCTATCCGTTATAAAGAGCCAAATTCCGACGTAAGCGAGCTCCGCGAGCTCTATATTGGCGAGGCGGACTTCACGTCCGAGCCCGATGAGGATTTCTTCTTTATTTCGAGCGTTATAGAGCTTTCAATGCTTGTAAGAACAAGCAAATACCGCAATCCCGATACCACGCTTGACACGATCATCGAAGAGCTTGAGGGACTGACTCTCGATGAGAGCAAATCCGAATTTCTATTGCTGCTAAAAAAGGTCAATGAATTAAACTGAATATAAAGCCCGAAAGCCGCTTTTGCGTTTGCAAAAGCGGCTTTCGGATTTTTAAGCATATTTAAAATTTGTTAGGTCGCTATTCCCCGTTGTCCTCCGTATCGGCACCGTACTGCTCAAAAATGCGCTTGGCATATTCTCTCGGCGTTACGCCCATGCGCCTCTTGAATACATAGCTGAAATAGCTTTGCGACGAAAATCCACATTCGTAAGCGATCTCGGTCAGCGTTCTGCCGCTGCTAACAAGCATATCAGCCGCCATTCTTATGCGTTGCAGCTCCACATAGGAATGAAGCGTCTGACCGGTAGAAGCCTTAAATAAATTATGAAAATATACAGCGCTGAAGCCCGCCATATCCGCTACACGCTCAAGCGAAAGCTCCTCGGTGGGGTTCTTCCTGATATAAGCTATGACACGCTCTATTACCTCATAATTACTGCTCTTTATCCGCTCGCGCGCCGCCAAACGCTGTGTGTCTCCCGTAAGATTATAAATTATCTCCAATACTATACTCTGCAATATTATTTCAGCATTCTGCATACCGCTCGCGTAATGTCTGCAAAGACGTTCAAACAGAACGCGGTATTTCTCGGCTCTGTCGGTTCTGATAAAATTGGGTATATCCATAAGCGTTTCGTAAAGAACGCCCTCTCGCACTATAACGTGAATGTAATAGCAGGTAAAGGGCAGCCTTGTGTGTCGCATCTGTCCCGGCTTGGCACATATAAGCGTATCTGTGCATATCGGCATTTGTCGGTCATTTATACACGAGACTCCCCCGTCCTCAAGCGGAAGCTCTATTTCAAACATAACAGTTTTTCGGTTTTTAGTGACCGATCTTCCCTTGACCGCAACCGAGGAATTATATATCCCCGCAGCAACTATTTCGGGCAAAACAAGCTCCATTTTTATTTCTTCCTCAAAAATAG
>CAZSSE010000130.1:0-4579 GCA_964609165.1 uncultured Lachnospiraceae bacterium | reverse complement strand
AGGCTAATTCTGGTCTGAGTGACAAGACTTGAACTTGCGGCCTCTACCACCCCAAGGTAGCGCGCTACCAACTGCGCCACACCCAGATCTTTACGACCTTGACATTATATCACGCTTTTGCTGAATTGTCAAGCCCTTTTTGATAAATTCTTGAAAAAAGTTTTTTGAATGTCAAATTAAAGCTTTGCGTTTTTGATATATTAAAAAATTATCACGAAAGTATCTTATTTTAGCTGAATATTAAGAGGTAAGGCAACCCTCACGAATATGTCAAGTAAAAATAGTCCGACATCCCGATTGAATTGCCATATGAAGCATAACATATCGAAAAGCGTAGCATATCAAAATCCAAGAATTTTAAGCATCTCATATCTGATCTGTCGTGTAAAATTACTCGGCCCCGATATTAACAATGTGGATTTGCTATTAAGCTCTGCGAGAGCTGCTTTAGCGGTTGCTTTAGCGGTTTTAGAAAGCGAGAGACAAGGTCTTATCTCGCTGTATTCATGTCTTATATCCTCTATCTCGAGTGCTGAAATTTTTTCAACGGTATATCCTTGCTTGGTCAGAGCATTTACATATTGGTCTATAAGCTCTCCATTGGGAAGGCAAAGGTTTATTTTTGTTCCGGTGATCTCTTTGAAATCTGCAAGTGACTCGCATATTGCCTCGATGGCGATAGGAGTATGAGTGCTATCTGCAATGATAGTCGGAGACAGGGAAATGATCTCAAATTTGCATGGAGCGGTTACATCATAAAGTCCGTCTTTTATATTCTCTTTGCTTATTTTATATCCAAAGCGTGACAACATATCTGCACTCTCTATTGCCACTACAGCGTTTACTGTCTGGAATTTACCGCATACCCGAAGAGCATATTCATTATTCTTATATATAAATTCTGTGCCACGCAGCGTCAGACGCTGTATATCTATATTGTTTTTTGCCGCTATAGTCAGCCTGCAATTTACCGAAAAGCAGGTATCGGCAATTATCTTATATGCATCTGTATTTTGCGGTGCGCTTATTATTTCACGAACCCCGTGACATATATAAGAGCGAATTTTATTTATATCCTGCTTATCTCGATCCCGGATTGGAATAGAGCCGCATATCACGGCCGCAAAGGGCGCGGGCAGAAATCTCGATGGATCCTCGCCCGTATGGTCGCTCTCTATAATACAAATACTGCATTTATGTGAAACGAACGCGAGCAGAGCTATACATAGCAATATTTCATGGGCGGTGGGGTGAAAAATGCGGTCACTTTTTTGTGTCTCGGAGTTTATCCTATCAACAGCGGCTTTGACGGCACTGACGTATTCTACTGTTTCGTCCATAGATATTGGCTCTCCGTTTATCCGAACATTATCACGTATTTCGGAATATATCGGCATGGACAGGCATCCGTTCTCTATGTGCGCCTTGTTAAGAATAGACAGCAACATTCTGGCGCAAACGGTTTTTCCGTTGCTACCCGCGAGTCTGATATATTTTATCTTTTTTTGCGGATTGCCCAATGCGGCGCAAAGCGCATTTATCCTATCAGAAGCCGAATGATCCTTTGGAGTTATGTTAGGGGCAGCCTTAATAAATTTTATGGCATTGTGATATGTCATTTTTTTACCCTTTTCTTATATTTAGTCAAAAATGAAGCAGAGAGGTATCATTTCCTCCGCACAAAAAATTCTTTGCGGAGGTATAACGTTCGAGCGCGGTGATCGCTTCCTTGGAATTCTTATCAAAGCCTTTTTTGCGGAATGCGCGCAGCATTACATTTTTCGGCGTATCGTTCGGATCGATGAGCTCTACGGTCGATGTAGAGTATCCCTCGACCTCCAGCTTACATAGACGTAACGCATCGGTTGCAGCATCACATAGCTTTTGCCTGAGCATAGAGTAGTCTGTTATAAATGACAGCTCATTGCAATTTATATTATGGTTGAGCTCATGATGACAGCACGGGGTAGAAAGAATAACGTCGGTCTGCCACTCTGCCGCCTTAGAAAGTACGATGTCGGTTGCTATATCGCAGGCGTGTAGTGAGATAACAAGGGAAGGGCGAACGGTCGGATCGTATTCGTTTACGTCCATACAGACAAATTCAAGGCCCTCAAATCCAAGATCGGACGCGACGGCGTTGCAACGCTGAACAACGTCGGGCTTGAGGTCGACTCCCGTCATGCTTACTTTCATTCCTCGGACGTTTGCAAAATAGTGATACGCCGCAAATGAGAGATAGCTTTTCCCACAGCAAAGATCGCATATTCTTATGCTATCCGTTGGGAGCTTGTCCTCGCAGTCTCGTATTATTTCAAGAAAACGGTTGATCTGTCGGAACTTTGCCTGTTTTTTGTCGTATACACGTCCGTTCTCATCGGCAACCTCAAGGTGGCACAAAAACGGTTCGTTTCCCGAAAGTATATATTTCTTTTTTCTGTTATTTTCGCTCATACTGCAAATAGTAGCTTCTTCCTTAGCTTCGTCCAGAAGTATCTCGACCTTTTTTTTACCAAGCAATACCGTCTTGCCGGAGGCAGCACGCTTGTATTCACATTCTGCACCGTCACAGATCAGGTTAATTTGCATGTAGCTACTTGCGATATTAACAAGCTCCTCGACGGCGATCTCGGCGAGGAATAAATTTTTGTGTGTTGCTTTGTTATCCTTGTGGAAGGTCTCTGCCTGCAAGGCTATTTTACCCGAAATATTCTTGAGGGATATGACACTTTTCTGAACAGTCTTATCAGATGACCTTGAAAATATTGCTTTTTTTAGCTTGTTCTTCTTGGCAGACAGAAGTATAAGCTCACATATTTTTAAAAGATGCTCGTTGAAATTCATTTATTTGTCCTGACCGTTGTTGCTTTGATCTGAGGCTTCAGATGCCTTAACGCTGCTTTTGAAGGAAAATTTACTTTCCTGACCGCGAAGCAGCCTCTTGATGTTCGCCCAGTGCTTGATTACAACGAGCACTGCTATGATTATGGCAAATACCGCGTATGGGGTAGGTCCACCCGTCAGGAAACGGCTGAATCTGTCAATAAGGATAGGATAGAGCATAACACATATTACGGATCCGAGAGATATGTATTTTGTGCAAAGCACTATTATAGCAAACAGAAGTATAAGCACGAGAAAAACAAATGGATCACACATAAGCACAGATATAGCGGTCGTTACAACGCCCTTACCGCCCTTGAACCTATAGAAAACGGGGAAGATATGTCCTATTATGCAGAATAGTCCTGCTATATATGATCCGAGATGTCCAAGAAGTGCGTATCCTATAAGGCAGGACACAACGGCCTTGAGAGCATCGCCGAGCAATGTGAGACCTGCCGCCTTCTTGCCGTAAGTGCGCATCATATTTGTCATTCCGGCGTTTTTGCTTCCGAATTGACGTATATCCTGCTTGTACTGCTTGCCCGAAATGATGATAGCAAAGTTTATACTTCCGAGAAGATATGCAACGATCATAATGAAGGCAGCGCCTATTACCATAAGAATGGTAGCCAGGGTCTGATCCATATTTTCAAAGAAGTATTTTCCGATAATACCGGATTCAAAAAATTCAGAAATAGTCATTGTTAAATTTCTCCTGTTATATCAAGATATTTATTTTCCCAAGATGAGATCGGGATCTATAAAGGCGTCGTATACCGAGCAGAGAATGAGCACTCCGGAGCTTGACATAAGCGTTGATTCTCCGCTCTTGCCTACAAGCTCGTCCTTAGCAACAACGTCGCCTACGGCAACATCTATGCTGCTGAGATTACAGTACCATGTGCAAAGCCCCGATCCATGATCTACAACAGCAACGTTTCCTAAATGCGGTGTGTATCCGGTGTAGGAAACTATTCCGGAATTTGCGGCCGAAACGTTTTGGTCGGAGACTCCTATACTCTTGTAAAAGTTCCCTAATGCGAGGAGATTTTCCTGCTTCAGATCATTTATTGCAAAGCTGTCAGCGTAGGAGTATACGAGTGAGTATTCGTCGCTGCGAGGCGTCTGAAAGCTTCCGTTGTACATAATGCTTTGATGGCATTGGCTCGATATGCTTTCGAGAAGTGCGCTTACATCTGATAGTGCGTTATTCGATATGATATTTGACAGAGCAGAGCCGGATTTGTCAAGCACTACGTTATCCGTGGACAATGGCTCTCCTATTTCCACGGAAAAGCTCTTTTTAGTAACTCCGCTTGCTACCGTAAAGCTAAAGCTGCCGCTTGGCGTACCGTATGGAATTGGGAGCAGAGCTACTGCAACGTCTCCGTCATCTACAAACTGCGGTGTGAAGTTCTTTAAAAACGATACGGCATCACTTGTAGAGAGAGCATTTGCGTTACTTATTGACGTTTTGTTAAGAATGTTATTTTTATCAGCACTATCGGTATTTACAGAATAAACCACCGATTTGGGATTGCTTACGTCATGGAGAATGATTGAAATGAATTGTCCCGGCTTGACAGTGGGAGAGCTGATCTCAAACGTTGCGTAGTCCTTGCAATCAATAATGAAATTATAAGATAATTCACCGTAAAAATCGGTATTATCGGATTCTTTCCACGCAGCGTTT
>CAZSSE010000129.1:0-4637 GCA_964609165.1 uncultured Lachnospiraceae bacterium | reverse complement strand
CCTTGACAACTATTTCTGAAAAATCTGTCACCTATCATTGACAATTCAACAGAAATTTTTGCTTTTTATGTTGAAAATATTTGCTTCATATGGTATAATTTACTTGTGAAAATTATTTACCGATATTTGGAGGTTAACATGGATTTTAATATTACAGGCGGAAGTGCCAACGCAAAAATATGGATAGACAATGAGGTCGAGCGTGACGGAATACTTACGCTTGAGGTGAAGATGACCTTTGACATGCCCGAGATTCCCGAGACATTTAAGCTGAAATTTTACGTTCCCGATGTGGATATGTATTCGGTATGGAGCCCTGCCGTCAGATATGACCGTGCTCTCGGACCAAATTGGCAAAAGCGTACCACACATTCAAAGCTTGCGTCTATGATGCCGCTTCATTCGCTTGTCTCGTCAGACGGAACTAACAAGATGACGGTTGCCATTTCTGACGCAAAGACACCTATATCTATAGGCACCGGAGTTTGCGAGGAGAACGCCTGTGTTGAATGGGAGATCGCATTCTTTACCGTCAAGGTAGCACCACTGAAGGAGTATAGCACTACGGTCAGAATAGATAAGCGCGCTATTCCTTATTACGATAGCGCATATGACGTAGTGGAATGGTGGGAGCGAGAGTGCGGATATACGCCCGCATACGTTCCCGAGCACGCAAGGCTTCCGATGAATTCTCTTTGGTACAGCTACCATCAGCAGTTGGACGTTGAAGATATAATCAAGGAATGTAAGCTTTCAAAGGCTATTGGAATGGATACCGTTATAGTCGACGACGGTTGGCAGACCGATGACAACAACAGAGGGTACCAATTCTGCGGCGACTGGGAGGTCGCGCCCTCAAAGATACCGGATATGAAGCAATTTGTGGCTCGCGTTCATGAAACGGGAATGAAGATAATGCTCTGGTTCTCGGTTCCGTTTGTCGGTACGGGCGCGAAAAATTACGAACGCTTTAAGGATATGATGCTTGACAATACGGGTGATACGAGAACATTTTTCTCTCTTGACCCAAGGTACAGGGAGGTTCGTGATTTTCTCGTCGGAATATACGCCAAAGCCGTGAGAGATTGGGGCTTGGACGGACTTAAGCTTGATTTCATAGACTCATTTGTGCTCAAGGGCAGGTCTCTTGAATATGACGAAAGACGCGACTATACCTCGCTTGAAGATGCTATTGACGCGCTTATGACCGAGATTACGGATACTCTTCGTCGGATAAACCCGGAGGTTCTTATCGAGTTCAGACAGTCATACGTAGGTCCTGCGATAAGAAAATACGGAAATATGCTTCGGGTCTCAGATTGTCCGAACGACGCGATCAAAAACAGACAGGACATTGTGGATCTCAGGATTACGTCGGGTAAAACCGCTGTTCATTCCGATATGCTTATGTGGCATTACGACGATACGGTAGAGAGTGCCGCACTTCAGTTTGTCGCATCGCTTTACGGTGTTCCGCAGATCTCGGTAAAGATCGCAAGACTTTCTGACGATCACAAGAAAATGCTTGAATTTTATCTCTCTTTCTGGAGACAGAACAGGGACGTGCTTATAGACGGTAGGCTGACGGCATCCAATCCCGAAAGCGCTTACAGTATAGTATGCGCGGAGAAGGACGGAAGGGCAATATTTACGTGCTATACCGACATTGTAGTTGATTGCCGTGCATACACAGAGACTGTAGCAGTCAATTCGTCGAGATGCAGAAGTCTGCTTATAAAGGGCGCGGATAAAAAGACCTACAAGGTAACTGACTGTATGGGTAATATTGTCGGTGACGGTGTGATCGATGGTGCGATCTGCGAGATAGCCGTTCCGCTGGCAGGAATGGTATCTGTTAAATGAGAATATCAAATGTAAAAAAATGCAAATTTTAATATTGCACTTGATTTTTAACGTCCATTGTGTTATAATTGATTGAAAAATACAGGAGGTATAAAGATGAAAAAGGTAATTTGTAAGGTTGAGTACGATACCGAGTCAGCTACGGTAGTTGAGAAGCGCACCTTCGGCGAGCTGGGTGATCCCACAGGCTATGAGGAGACTCTTTACGTTACACCCGACGGAAAGTTCTTTCTTTACGTAAACGGTGGCGCCGAGTCGGTGCATCCCGATGAGAATATAAAGAGAATGTCTGCCGCAAAGGCTGATGAGTGGAAGGCTCGGGCATAATTGATACGCATAAAAAAGCCGTTGCAGTAACGGCTTTTTTGTGTCCTATGATAGTCCCACGATATATGGTAAAATAAAAATGCAAACCGCTTTGATTTAATTATTCAACGCACCGTTGAGGCAAGGATACGGCATTTATCAGATCCTCAAATATTTTTTCATCGTCGAAATATAGCATAGCACCTTCGATGTGAAGAACGCGGAGAGAAGCGTAGGTATACTCCGAGAGCGGACGGTCAAGTGCGTCGTTGGTGTGTGCGCAGACGAGCACGTCGTTCTCGGTGAAATCACTTATGATGAGCGTGTGATAAAACTCGCCGCTTTCGTTTGCAAGCTGTATAACGTCTCCAACGTCGATGCGCCTTGAAATTCTCGCATCGGTAGCATACGGGCCGTAGCCCATATTGATGCGTGTGAAATCAGGAGCGGCGGTCAGAAAATTATACAGCTCGTTGACACCGCTCCATGCGGGTGCCCGGTCTGTAGGGGATATGTAGTACCATCCAAAGGTTTCGGTATAGTTCATCACGCCGCACCCCGCAAGGATACACTGTGACACGAAATTCGTACAGTTTCCGCCCTGTCCGCTAAAATCTGTGAACAGCGGATTTCGGGAGAGTGCCCAACGGCGCGCGTATTCTACGGCGCGTCGGCGATCATAGGGAATAGGTAAAAGCATAGCAGACCTCCAAAACAGTATTCTCTACAGTATATGCCGCGTATTGTCGGAAAGTAGACCGAGCGACGAAAATCGTGGTATTAAAAAGAGCAAAAAATTCTTGACAATCAGTGGGGCGGTATGGTATAATAAAGACGTTAAGGTGCTGACGGTAATGTGAATTGACACAGTGCGCCCTAACGTAAGGCAGTTGCCTTTTTATAGCCGACCGTCTGGGCAGCTCCGAATATCGGGGGTGCTTTGTTTTTTTAGCACTTTTCGGAGAAAATTTCAGAAAGGTTAAGGTAAATTTATGAGATTTGATGAATGGAAGGATTTTGTTGCGGGAGATTGGAGCGAGCACATCAACGTGCGTGACTTTATCAACAAAAACTATACCGCCTACACGGGAGACGCAAGCTTTCTTGCGGGTGCTACCGAAAGAACGGTAAAGCTTAATGAAAGACTGCGCGAGCTACAGAGGCTTGAGCGCGAAAGGGGCGGCGTTTTGTCTATCGACACAAGCACTGTTTCCTCTCTTTGTAACTACGCGGCTGGTTATATTGACAAGGATAATGAGATAATCGTCGGACTTCAGACCGACGAGCCGCTGAAACGCGGCGTAAATCCATTCGGTGGAATCCGTATGGCGCGCAATGCGTGCGAAGCTTACGGATATGAGCTTTCGGATAAGATAGAGGAATATTTCACCTATCGTACTACGCACAATGACGGAGTATTCCGTGTTTATACCGATGAGATGAAGGCGGCAAGACATTGCGGACTTCTTACAGGGCTACCCGACGCATACGGCAGAGGAAGAATAATCGGTGACTACAGACGCATTGCACTGTACGGTGTTGACGTTCTGATAGATCGAAAGGCAGCGGATAAAAAGGCTGTCGGCGAGCGGGTAATGAACGCTGAAAGCATACAACTGCTTGAGGAGCTTTACAGCCAGATAGACTTTTTAAAGAAGCTTAAAAAAATGGCGGAGCTTTACGGCTTTGACATCAGTCGTCCCGCGCAAAATGCGCGAGAGGCGGTACAGTGGACATATTTCGGCTATCTTGCGGCAAATAAGGAGCAGAACGGCGCGGCTATGTCCTTTGGACGCTGCTCGACCTTCTTTGATATTTATTTTGAGAGAGATATTAAGGCGGGATTGCTTGACGAGGTTGGTGCGCAGGAGATCATAGACGATCTTGTTATCAAGCTCCGTGCCGCCCGTCACCTCCGTCCGCCGGAGTACAACGAGCTTTTCGGCGGAGATCCTATGTGGATCACCGAAAGCGTTGGCGGAATGGGCGAAAATCACCGCACTCTTGTAACAAAGAGCTCGTTCAGAATACTTAACACGCTCTATACGCTCGGCGAGGCACCCGAGCCTAATCTCACGGTGCTTTGGAGCACGCATCTTCCCGAGGGATTTAAACGCTTTTGTGCAAAGATTTCGATAGATACCGACTCAATACAGTATGAAAACGATGATCTTATGCGTATCTCTTACGGTGACGATTATGCTATCGCTTGCTGCGTATCTGCTATGAAGGTAGGAAAGCAGATGCAGTTCTTCGGCGCGAGAACCAATCTTGCAAAGCTTCTGCTGCTGGCGATAAACGGCGGGGTGGATAATATGTTCGGTACAAGGCTTGGACCGCAGGAGCCCGTTATGGATGACGAGGTGCTTGACTATTCAAGAGTCAAGGCTCGATTTGACCGCTATCTTGTATGGCTGTGCAGGCTCTATGTAAATACGATGAATTGCATACACTATATGCATGATAAA
>CAZSSE010000128.1:0-4638 GCA_964609165.1 uncultured Lachnospiraceae bacterium | reverse complement strand
CTTGTGTACCGCACGAAGAATGGTTACTACCTCTTTGTCGGTAGGAAGCGGGATAGGACCGGAAACCGCTGCGCCATTTCTCTTTGCTACCTCAACGACCTTCTCTGCTGCCGCATCAATGAGTGTGTGGTCGTAGCTCTTCAGTCTTACTCTGATCTTTTCCTTGACTGCCACCTGTTTTTACCTCCTATAAGTATTTGCTTGCGATCTCACATACGCGCATATTATAGATGTACGCCGTTTGCGGATCGCTGCAGGGGCACAGTCCTTAACACCGAGCCGTGTGTTTCTTTTTCGCCCATTTAAAAATCCGAAAGCCCTCGCAAAGCACCTCACTGCCGGGGATTCGGGTAAATGAGCAAAACCTCGACGCACAGTAGCGCAAAGGATCTGCTTCGCCCGTTTGATCGGACATACTCCGCGAAAATTACCTGTCGGCCGTCAAGCTCCGACAGCAACCTCTCGCTTCAACGCATATCAAGCCTTATAATTTTACCATAACATCATCTATTTTGCAAGTATTATTTATATAGAAATTTTAACACATAAATCAAATATTTTTATGTAATATGCACAATTTTTATTTGTTTCAGAACAATTTCAAATAATTCCGCGCGTCTTTCGAAGATTTTTAATATTTTTTCGAAATTATTTTTTAAAAATTTGCTTATTTAAGCAAAACAATCAAAAATTCCAAATAAAAATTATCAGAGTGAAAAACTGTCCTTCTTGATTTAACGAACCGCTGAGGGTATTACATTAGCCCGCCGCGCGACGTTATCCTTTTGATTGTATGCGTGTACCGCACGGCATTATCATTCCGATTGTAGGATCGGCGTACATACAGGGTGAATTTTGTTTCTTTGGATAATAGCCGCATTACACGGTGATAATCTTTTTTTGATCGAACACTGCGTTGAAAATTAAAATTTAACGCAGGCATAGATGTAATTTTACAATAAATAAAACAGAGCATACTTGACAGGACGCAACGCCCGTCAAGTATGCTCCACAAAAAATTATTATTTATTATATCCGATCTTTATAAACAAATCCCAACCTTTCAAGGAAAGAACAGGAAAAGCAAAAAAATGATATAATGCTAACTTTTTTTAACCCTGAATAAAAGCGTGCGAAGGGCTTTGAGATCAAGCGGAATGAGGGGATAAAGATAATTGCGTCTTCCGTTAACTGTAGTATTTGTTGCGACAAGAACGATAATAAGCAGAAATCCACCCGCGTAGCCCCATATACCGAACAGAGCCGTCAGCACAAGCAAAAGGATACGCATAAATTTTATACCGTAGCCCAGCTCATAGCTCCGTTGTGTGAAATTTGCTATAGCGACAAACGCCATATAGAGAATGACCTCCGGTATCAGCCACCCGATAGACACAGCAAAATCTCCGAGGATAAGTCCTCCAACCACCGATAGCGAATTATTGAGCATGTTCGGCGTATTGAGGGACGCAAGCCGCAGAGCGTCTATTATAAATTCAACCAACAGAAGCTGAACCAATACGGGCAGTGATCCCATCTCCTTTGGCATGGCAAATTCAAGCCATGATGGCACAAACTCGGGATAAGTCAGCATCAGATACCACGTCGGCGTGACCACAAGCGTCAAAAAGAAAACCGCATACCGCACGATACGTATATAGGTTCCCGTAAGCGGCGGAAAATAAAAATCGTTGGACTCCTGCATAAAATCGAATATCGTTGACGGCAAAACCATAACCTCCGGACTGTTGTCAATAACTATAAGCACACTTCCCTCCAAAAGCTGAGCCGCAGCCGCATCGGGGCGCTCGGTCGTGCGTATCTTCGGAAATGGATTATACCAACGCTGCTTGATAAGACATTCCTTGAGCGATTCATGCCCCATAACCAACGCATCGGTGTCTATAGAATTAAGCTTTTTCTGGAGCTCTGCGATATACGATCTATCTGCGCGGTCGTTCATATAGCAAAGCACAACGTCGCTCCCCGAATCTCTTCCGATTTTAAAATACTGCATCGTCAGCGCGGGGTTGCGTATGCGACGCCGTATAAGTGCCGTGTTGAATATCAGCGTCTCGACAAATCCGTCGCGTGAGCCGCGCATAACGCGATCGCCCTCGGGCTCGGCTGTCTCACGTGCAGGATAAGTTCTCGTGTCAAGTAATATCGCCTCACGCCCGAACGAGCTTCCGAGTATCAGCGTGCCGCCCGACATGACCATCTGTACCATATGCGAAATATCGGCACTTACGTCGGCTTCGATATAAGGCAGACATTCATCCATAAACTGAGTTGCCGAATATCCGAGCTTTTTCAGCGACACAAAATGCATCATCAGCTTCTGCAACACGGTATCCTTAGCAAATCCGTCAACAAAAAACAGAGTCAGCTCCCCGTCGGCAAGCACAAGCCTTTTGGTAAGCATATCAAAGCTCTGCTCTACCCGAAGGATATGCGAAAGAAGCTCAACGTTAGATTGATAATCCTCGCAAAGATCTCTGCTCGGCATAAGAAAATCTTTTTCTTTTTTCTTCATTATATATATGGCTCCCACCGTTCTTTTTTGATTTAGTTTACACAAAAAACGGAACTTATATACTGCAGAGAACAAAACTAAAATATTTCATTACAGTGCTTGACAAAATCAATCAAGTATGCTATTATTAAATTGTGGGATTGCATATTTATACTGTACATTTTAATATTTTAAGGAGACAGCCATGAAAAAATTATTTTTTCTGCGTACCGTAGTCCTCGCGCTCGTTGCAAATTGAGAAAATGGTAAAAAGTCCACAGCGATGAGCTTGATAAAGCAATCGGAGCAACCGACACTTGGCTCGGTCTCCGATAATTTAATTAGATCAAAAAAACGCACGGGCATCCGATCATTCGGGTGCCCGTTAGTAATATTGGGCAGAAATCGACCCTCTGCCCTCTATTTTTGCTTATTTTCTTACAATACTATATACTTCGGTATTCCGCGCTCGTATTCGGGGTACGCCTCACCCTCTATAAGCGGAAGAATGTACTCGCAGCAAGCGTCGGTAATATGATTACCCTCGTCGTTGATATACTCGTCAGGTACGCATCTGACCTCGTTTGCTATCTCGCTCACCCTTTTATGTCTTATAGCATATTGATAGGGCTTACTTGAAATACGCTCAAAGAGAACCATC
Organism: uncultured Lachnospiraceae bacterium; assembly: GCA_964609165.1. Classification (GTDB taxonomy): domain Bacteria; phylum Bacillota; class Clostridia; order Oscillospirales; family CAG-272; genus HGM12713. The sequence goes on along the minus strand of CAZSSE010000128.1, from coordinate 1,462 downwards.
TCACCGCTCGCGCCCTCGTCTGCCGCTACACATACTGCCTGCGCTCCTATCGCCACCGACTCATCAAGATCGGTCTTAGACGCTATGTGCGCTCCGCATCTCTGCGGAAGATTAAGCTCTACCGATCTCACCTTACAGCCAAACTCCGCCTTAACTGCAAGCTCAAGAGCCTTAGCTGTTCCTGCAAGATATTTATGACCAAACACGTCGGTGCTTCCGCTCTGTGTGCCCTCTCCGACGTAACGTCCGTCGGCAAAGCGTATACCCTCCGAAACCGCCACAACAACGTTCGGGTGCTTTTCAAACGCCTTGCGAAGCGAGGCAAAAAATTCATCCAATGAAAAGGTACGCTCAGGAAGATAAACAAGATCGGGACAGTCAATTCCAAGCGCTCTGCCGATTCCCGCAGACGCGGCAAGCCAACCTGCATCTCTTCCCATGATCTCGACTATTGTAACCGCTTTTGTGGTATATACTGCGCAGTCACGCACGATCTCGGTCATAATCGTTGACACAAATTTCGCCGCCGATCCAAAGCCGGGGGTATGATCCGTTGCAACAAGGTCGTTATCTATCGTTTTCGGCACGCCAATTATTCTTATATCATAACCACTTTTCTCGGCATACCCGGATATTTTAGCAACAGTATCCATAGAATCATTGCCGCCTATGTAAAAGAAATATCTTATATTATACCGTTTGAATATTTCAAATATCCTCTCGTAAAGCTCAATGTCATTTTCGTTCTCCGACGCGGGATCGGGAAGCTTTTTTCTGCATGATCCGAGTGCCGCCGCAGGCGTATGAACGAGCATTTCGAATTTTTCCTTGTCAGAGAAGATCGCTCCAAGGTCTATCAAACGCTCCTCAAGCATTCCTTCAATACCGTTTCTCATTCCGTAAACGGTATTTACAGAGCTGCTTTCAAGAGCGCCCTTTATCACACCCGCAAGCGTCGCGTTTATAGCGGCGGTCGGGCCGCCCGACTGACCGATGATGGCATTTCCAACAAGCTTATGGTTCATTTTCGTCCTCCGTTTATCTGGGGGTATTATTTTTTTGCTCCTCTCCGCATAAGATTTATAAACCGAACGTCTTAAGGAGAGAGCTATGTTTTCAGGTATTTTATCTTTATTTTCAAGCTTTATTCATTTCATTCTGGGTCTGAACACCCCTCAAAGCTACCCTCCCCCGCTGTCAAGCGACGAGGAGCGCCGACTTTTTCGGACGCTTGAGCAAAAGAACGCAGGCTCTGATACCGCCCGAGAAAAGCTTATAATGCACAATCTTCGTCTTGTTTCGCACATAGTACGCAAATACTACGCCACCGCAAAAAATCAAGAGGATCTCGTGTCAATAGGCACCCTCGGTCTTATAAAGGCTGTCGACAGCTTCCACGTCGACAGCGGCACCCGATTTGCAACCTATGCTTCACGGTGTATTCAAAACGAGATACTGATGC
>CAZSSE010000127.1:0-4638 GCA_964609165.1 uncultured Lachnospiraceae bacterium | reverse complement strand
GTATATAATATTTAAGGGGTAATTTGCTATGTGTAATGCTTTACAGCCAAAATACAAGAGGATCCTGCTTAAGCTTTCGGGCGAGGCTCTTGCGGCAAACGACGGAATCCTTGACTTCAATTTTATTGCCTCTGTAGCCGAGGTGCTCAAAAAATGTGTTGCAGCAAACATAGAGGTTGCAGTTATCGTTGGCGCAGGTAACATCTGGAGAGGCAGACAGGGCGGAAAGATGGACAGGGTTCGCGCCGATCAGATGGGAATGTTGGCAACAACAATAAACGCTCTTGCACTTGAGGATACATTCAAGCAATGCGGTCTTGACGCGGTTGCGATGACCTCCGTTGAAATGAACGCCTTTGCTGAACAATATACTATCAGAAACGCTATAAGCGCTTTGGAAAGCGGAAAGGTTGTTGTGTTCGGATGCGGACTTGGCTCGCCGTTCTTCTCGACCGATACCGCAGCCGCTCTCCGTGCTGCGGAGATAGGCGCAGATGCTGTGCTTATGGCAAAAAATATTGACGGTATTTATTCTGCTGACCCTAAGCTTGATCCCAATGCCGTTCGTTACGACGAAATAACCTACAACGATGTATTGGCAAAGGAGCTCAAGGCCCTCGATCTTACTGCAACAGCGTTCTGTATGGATAACAATATCCGTGCATATGCCTTCGAATTAAAGGATCCTATGAACATATATCGCGTTGCTATGGGTGAGAAGATAGGCACGGAGCTGCACAGGTAATTTACCGAATAAAAAACCGATAAAGAAATATAATTATTATACGGAGGTTTATATGAAACTCAATACAAAAGACTTTGAAGCAAAAATGCAAAAAACCATTGCAGCATATCAGGAAAATCTTACGGTTATCCGTGCGGGTCAGGCTAATACCGCCGTTCTCGCAAAGGTAAGCTTTGAATATTGGGGAGCACCCACGCTTATCAGCTCCATGGCTGATATACGTGTTGCTGATACTAAGACCGTCACCATAACCCCTTATGACGCAACCACGCTTAAGGCTATGGAAAAAGCGATCCTTGCTTCCGACGTTGGAATAACTCCTACGAACGACGGAAAGGTCATCCGCCTTGTATTTCCTCAACCTACTGAGGAGCGCCGCAAGGAGCTTGCAAAGCAGATCCAAAAAATGGGTGAAGATGCAAAGGTAGCTATACGCAATATAAGAAGAGACGCCAACGAGCTTTGCAAAAAGCTTAAGAAGGACGGAGAAATGACCGAGGATGAGCAGAAGGCTTCCGAAAAATCGGTTCAGGATCTGACGGATAAGTACATCAAGGACGTTGATGCGATAACGTCTAAAAAAGAAAAGGAAATCATGCAGATCTGACGTTTATTTATCAGGGCGGGTTTTTTGCCCGTCCTGTTTCTGTTATTGAAGCTGTAAGGAAATGATATGGGTACTAAGATCAAAAATTCCGAATACGATTGTCCTATAAAGCATATCGCTTTTATCATGGATGGAAACGGAAGATGGGCAAAAAAGCGCGGTATGCCGAGAGAATACGGGCATAGATGCGGAGCGCAGGTTTTTAAAAAAATAGTGGAGCATTGCGGCAATCTCGGAATTGAGGCGGCAACCTTTTATGTTTTTTCAACAGAGAATTGGAAGCGCTCTGAAAAAGAGGTAAATGCACTTATGCGCTTACTTGACGAATATCTCGATGACTGCGAAAAACAGCTTTTGCGCACAGACAGAAATATACGTTTTGTCTTTTTGGGAGATAAAGCTCCTTTTTCGGATTCTTTACGCCGCAAAATGGAGCGAATAGAGAAAAGCTCTGCCGCAAATACCAGAATTATAAATCTTGCTGTCAACTATGGTGGACGCAGCGAGCTTGTCAACGCCTGCAACATGCTTATAAAGGAAGGAAAGAAGTCGATCAGCGAGGATGATATGACGTCTGCACTCTATACTAAGGACTCACCCGAGCTCGATATGGTCGTGCGCACCGGAGGAGATATTAGAATTTCTAACTTTTTGTTATGGCAAACGGCTTATGCCGAGCTTTATTTTACGGATAAGCTTTGGCCTGATTTCACTGCCGAGGATGTTGACGCAGCCGTAGAGGATTTCAAAAAACGTCAGCGTCGTTTTGGAGGGGTATGAGAGGATTTTTATGTTAAAGAGAATTATTACGTCTGTTTTCGCCCTGTGCATACTCATCCCTGTGCTATATCTGTCGCATACATGGATATTTCCTATCGCGCTGGCGGCAGTTTCGGTTATGTGTCTGTTTGAAATGTTCAGATGCATGCAAATTCACAAAAAGCTTCATATAACTCTGCCGGCATATGCTATCGGAGTAATATTGCCACTGCTGCAAAGAAGTGCTTTTTTCTCGGATAAAATCATTCCTTTTTCCGCTGTTTTTGCTATAATATATATCGTGTATCTTTTTGCTCTTGTGGTTTGGTCGCGCGGAAAGCTTACATACAGCGATATGTGTACATTCGCCATGACAGCGCTCTATATTATTTTTTCGTTAAATATGATACTTTACATCAGAGATTTTAACGATACCGGGATGTATATATATCTTCTCATATTTATCGGAGCTTGGATAACCGATATTTTTGCGTATTTCACGGGTGTATTTTTTGGCAAGCACAAGCTTATAGAGAATGTAAGCCCCAAAAAGACAATAGAGGGCAGCATCGGCGGAATAGTGTTCTGCGCGCTTGCATTTGTGGTTGCAGGTCTTATTGTAGATATTTTCTTTGAGGGTGACGCAAATATTATTTTTCTTGCAGTAAGCGGAGTATGTATATCGGTAATTGCACAGGTTGGAGACCTTATAATGTCGGTAATTAAGCGGCATTACGGAGTAAAGGACTACGGTAAAATATTTCCAGGACACGGAGGAATGCTCGATAGATTTGATTCGATTCTCGCCGTGTCGCTCGGCGTTGCGGCTATGTGCATGGTATCATTTATAATAGACATTCCATTTATCTGATAGCGAGGAAATTATGATAACGGAAAATCCAAAACGTATATCAGTGCTCGGATCTACGGGCTCTGTGGGAGAACAGGCACTTGACGTTGCCGATAAGTTTGGACTTGCGGTAAATTCTATCAGTGCCAATAAAAACGCAAGGAGAGCGGAGGAGCAGGCGAGAAAGTTCGCGGTTTCATCTGTTGCTATGGCAGACAACAGTGCAGCAAACGATCTGCGTGTACGCCTTGCCGACACAAATATAAAGGTGTATTCCGGTAATGACGGTATCTGCGAAATGATCGCAGATGAAAAAAACGACACCATTGTCAACTCTATAATCGGTGAAGCCGGATTGCTTCCTACACTTGCCGTTATAGATTCGGGATCACGTCTTGCACTTGCCAATAAAGAATCGCTCGTAGTAGCGGGCGAGATAGTTATGTCAAGAGCTAAGGAGAATAGCGTTGAGATCCTTCCTGTCGACAGTGAACATTCGGCAATTTTTCAATGCTTGAAATCAGGGCACAGTAAAGAGGTACGGAAAATTCTTTTAACTGCATCGGGCGGGCCGTTCTTCGGATATTCCAAGGAAGCTCTGCGAACAATAGAGCTTGAAGACGCACTTGCACACCCAACATGGAAAATGGGTGCAAAAATAACTATCGACTCCGCAACGCTTATGAACAAGGGCTTTGAGGTCATTGAAGCCGTGCATCTGTTCGGCGTTGTCCCTGATCAGATACAGGTCGTCGTCCATAAAGAGAGTATAATACACTCAATGGTAGAATATATTGATAACAGTATTATAGCGCAACTATCTGTTCCCGATATGCGTCTCTGTATTCAATATGCGGTTTCGTATCCCGAAAGATCGCCGGCGACTGTCAACGAGCTTGATCTTTTCAAGATTTCAGCGTTAACCTTCAAGGAGCCTGATACTAATACCTTTGCGCTGCTCGCTTGCGCAGTGGATTCAATAAAGCAGGGCGGGGCACTCCCCGCGGTACTCAATGCTGCCAATGAGGTGGCGGTCGCAGCTTTTCTTGATAGAAAAATACAGTTTTATCAGATCACTGAGGCGGTATGCGAGACTGTTGAAGTCCTGCAAAAAGCAAAGCAGGCACACACACTCGACTCGATCATAGAATTTGACAGAGAAGCACGCATAGTTGCAAATAGAATTTTAAAGCTATAAATACCCGAAAGGAAATGTTTTATGAGCGGCGTACTTACTGCTGTTTTTTATTTATTAGTAATGGTATTCGTGTTTGGAATACTCATATTCATACACGAATTCGGACATTTCTTCACCGCCAGAAAATGCGGAGTTGCCATCAAAGAATTTGCTATAGGCATGGGACCTACGCTTTTTTCGTGGCAATCCCAAAAATATGAAACGAAATATGCTCTTCGCGCCTTTCCCATAGGCGGATTTGTAAGCATGGTCGGCGAGGACGAGGTCTCGGATGACGTAAACGCATTCTGCAACAAAAAGGTGTGGCAAAGAATGCTTATAACCGTAGCAGGACCTCTTATGAATCTTATTCTCGGCTTTATACTGATGCTTGCCGTCGTGCTGATTCAAGGACCGATTGCTACCACAACTATAGGCGAATTTGACGAAAATGCTCTTTCAGATACTCGCTTACAAATCGGAGACGAGATACTTGAGGT
>CAZSSE010000126.1:0-4687 GCA_964609165.1 uncultured Lachnospiraceae bacterium | reverse complement strand
GGAGAAAACTCTGGAGAATCCCGCAAGATCGGGTGCCGAAGGTGCAAGGCGAAAGCCGAATCTCTCAGGCAAAAGGATAGAGTGGTGCGTTACGGAATTTCCGTTGCCTGTCTTTGTTTTTCAGAGTTGCTGTTTTCAGCAACTCTTTCGTTTTTTCGGCGGTATCATTAACAAAGGAGACAATCAATGGATCAAATTCTAAAAATCGTTCAAACCATCAATTCCTATACCGCAGACTACATATTGGTCATTCTTTTGATCTCGGTAGGCATTTTCTTCACAATAAAAACGCGTTTCGTTCAGGTGCGTTGCTTTGGCGAGGGAATGAAAAAGGTATTCGGTCAGTTCTCTTTGCGCGGAGGCAAGGGTAAAAACGGGTTAAGCTCATTCCAAGCGCTGATGACAGCAATCGCCGCACAGGTCGGTACGGGTAATATTATCGGTGCCAGCGGCGCGATACTCATCGGCGGCCCCGGAGCTATCTTCTGGATGTGGATAATCGCATTTCTCGGAATGGCAACCATATACGCCGAGGCAGTTCTTGCGCAGACCACCAAGCACGTAGCCGAAGACGGCTCGGTTCAGGGCGGACCCGTTTACTACATCAAAACAGCATTCAAGGGAAAATTCGGCAAATTCCTTGCAGGCTTCTTTGCAGTCTCCTGCGTTCTCGCACTTGGATTTATGGGATCTATGGTACAGTCCAACTCGATCGGTGAAGCAAGTCACAACGCAATCGGCGTTTCACCGTGGTTCGTAGGCATCATCGTTGCCGTTCTTTCCGCTATCATATTCATTGGCGGAATCAAGAGGATCGCATCTGTTACCGAGAAATTGGTACCCTTTATGGCAGTCTTTTATATTATCGCCTGCCTTGCTATAATAATTGCAAGAATACAGTATATTCCCGGGACCTTCGCCATGATCTTTAAATACGCATTCCAGCCTCAAGCAATTATCGGAGGCGGCTTCGGTGCGGCTCTCAAGGCGGCTATCAGCCAAGGCGCAAAGCGCGGACTTTTCTCAAATGAAGCAGGTATGGGATCAACTCCCCACGCACACGCTCTTGCCGACGTTGAAGAGCCCCACGATCAGGGCGTAGTAGCTATGATCGGCGTTTTCATAGACACCTTTATAGTTCTCACCCTTACGGCTCTTACCGTAATCTCCACTCTCTATGCAGGCAATGGAATACTTGCAGGCGGCTCTGCCGAAAACGTTGACAAAACCAATATGGTTCAGCTCGCCTTCGGAAGCATTTTCGGAGAGACGGCAGGCGGAATAATAGTTGCAATATGTCTCTTCTTCTTTGCTTATTCGACTATCATAGGCTGGAACCTTTTCGGAAAGATCAATTTCACATATCTTTTTGGTAAAAAGTCCTCCATCATCTATTCAATCGTATCTATTGCATTCATCTTCCTCGGCTCCTGCCTTTCCAACGACCTCGTGTGGGAGTTGACGGATATGTTCAATTACCTGATGGTAATTCCTAACGTAATAGCCATAGTGGCACTCTCCAAGGTAGTTGCCGATACGGCAAAAAACGCCAAAGCAAAAAAGCAAAAAAATAAGCTGAATTAGTATATTGGCATAAATAAAGGGATCGGTTGACCGATCCCTTTATTTATGCCATAGCCTTTTTTACCTGATCCTTGATCTGCGCCATACCAAGCTCGGTAGGATGTCCGTTAAGCTTATCTATCGCCTCAAGCTTTATCGCAGTAACGCCGTAATGCTCGCATATGCTCGCAATGCCGTCGGAAATAACAGGCTTCAGCTCTGTATTGATAATGAAAAATATTTCTGTACCGCCAAGCTCAGTAGTCAGCCTTTCGACAAAGTGGCTTATCCCGGGAAGCACGCAATAACGCTCCTCGTGCGTGATATTTCCGAATTTTAGCTCACCGATAGGAGCGTTCGCCCAGCTATCGTTAGTTCCGCCGAAAACCAATACGGTGTCAATTTTGTTTTTTCTGAAAAATCCATCCTCCAATAGCGTCTCAAAGCGAAAGATAAACGAATTTACGCGCGATGCATCAAGATTATTGTATCCCGTATAGCATATAGTCGAGCCCGACCAGCTATTGTTATGCACCAGATCATCTCCCGTTTCATCAACGAGCATCTTCCACCACGTCTTGTCAACGCTGTCAAGATCGGGCTGCCTTTCGTTGCGTCCCGAGTAATATGTAGCCCATCCGGAAGGAATATACCCCTCATACGTAGAATAGCTGTCTCCGAATATCACAATATTTCTTTTTTCCATAGTACCTCCATGTTTTTTGTATAACAATGTGCGTGGATATTATATCACATCCGCCGTCAAAACACAACAAGAAAAAACACCGCCGCACTAAACGGTAAACGGCAAGCACGGCTCATCATACCGTGCTTTCATATGTATTACGGTTATTCGTTTATGCGCTTTTGCTTTCTGAGTACAAGAGCCGTAAACGCCACCAAAGCAAGCGAAACAATGAACGCGATCGCAGAAAGAAGCTGTTGGGCATACATATCTATTCCCATAAAGCTATTACCGTTTGCCTGAACCGTGTTAAGCAACGCCGCGCCGCCAAGCGTTGCAAGAAATCCGCAAACGCCGCCTATCGCCGACTTGATAGACGTAGCCTGAACGAAATATTCGCTATCAACGTAATCAAACGTGATATTCAGGAAATTCTGACTTATCGCCGCCTGTGAGCCGTTATAAAGCAGAGCGTAGACGTATATCATCCATCTTGCCGAAGGGGTGCAGAATACGTTGAGTAAAAAGCAAAGTGACATCACAGAAAAGCCTAAAATAAGTCCCGTACAATACGAGGTCCTGTCGGAAAACCTTCCGAGCGGCTTGGATACCGCAAAGCGAAAGAGCACGCCGACAGTGTTTATGACCTGTATCTCTCCGATGCTGAAGCCGAGCTCGCCGGTCTTGTAAGCACCCATAGAGCTGTCGATAACATATTGCGAGACGCACCTAAGCACTCCGACAACGAGCAGGCACACAAAGGCTTGGTTTTTGAAAAGCTTTTTGAGCACCGAGAAAAGCGGCTCGTTTTTCTGCTCGCTCCTCTCTACCTTCTGGTTTTTGATCGTCAAAAGGCAAACAAGATCGGCAAGGCTGCACACAAGTATTCCGGCGGCAATAAAGATAAATCCGCCGGCGACATTGCCGGATCTTGTAAATCGGTCAAGCACAAAGCCAACGACCAGCGTAAATACCATTCCGCTGATCAGCGAGATCATCTCCTTGGTCGCGCCGTAGCTCGCACGCCTGTGAGGATCGACGTATGACATACCCCACTTGAATATAATCGACGTCACCAGATAATTGCCAAGATACGCGATCAGCACGCACGCTATGACAGCAACCGTCTTATATTCGGTAGCAAGCGGGGTAAAGGGAATAAGGAACATCGACATAAAGAACAGTTGGCTTGCAAAATGAAATATTATCGAAGCGCGCTTTACGTTTACTATATGCTTTACCGCAAAAAGCGACAGAAGCTGGAAAAGGAACGCAAACGATATAAGCGAGGATATTATTACGATCATCGGATCGCTTATACCCATATAACGCAAAAGGTTTGCAAGATATGCATCAGAAACAAGGAGCGCTACAAAATATTCAAACGCACATTCGAGGGTATACGCTCCGCGTGATCGCCTATAGTCACGTGACGAATATATATTTGGCTTTTGTTCGGTCATTGATATAATCCTTCCTTATATTTTCAGTATATTTCAGTACAACCGGTACAACGCATATTGTAGCACTTTTTATACCCTTTTTCAAGAGGGAAAGCAATTTTTTTTATTTTTGCCGACACTTTATTTTTTCTACCATATTATATATAATTATGTGCAGACCGCCCGCAAGCGAGGATCGTATCCTTTTTTGTTAAGTGTGTCAAAATACGCAATTTCTATTTCCTTAAATTGCAACTTATTCCTATATATTGGTCATAATGCAGAGGTTTTGAAATATTTTTTTCATAAATATTCATATTTTCTATATCTTTTTTTAAAAATGACTTGACAAAAGATAAACATTTAGCTATAATGTTTATATAATCGTCATATAATCCCTATTTGTCCTCTCTCGCAATTCGACGGTTATGGCTAAATTGATATAAATTCCGCTATACGGAATCTTATATAAAATATTTTTTATGGAGGATTCTAAAATGACTAGAATCAAGCTTTTATCTTTAGTGATGGCTTTGCTTTTAGTTGTCGCCGCATTTGCAGGTTGTGCCGTAAAAGATGAACAAGATTCATCAGCAACCGATGAAAACGGCAACGGCAATACCAACACCGTCGTATATCAGGATGTTGATGTAAACGACGCTATCACCCACAAGGACTACGCTTCTGTTTACTCGAAGATCGGTAGTCAAGTTACCATTGATATGGTAGAAGAAAAGGACGGACTTGCTTACGTTACCGTTGACGGTAAAAAGTACGAGCTCGGCATGGACTTCCTCTCCATGGCTATGGTTTACAACACCGCAGTTCCGGAAGGCAGTGAAGATTACAAGACCGAAGAGGACGTTTATAACGAGTGGTGGAAGCTCTATATTCAGAGATGGAACTATCTCGTACCCGAAATTCCGCTTTACTCTAACCAGTATTACGATGTTTACAACAAGAAGATTGAAAACTTTGTAACTACTCCTTTCTGGGG
>CAZSSE010000125.1:0-4709 GCA_964609165.1 uncultured Lachnospiraceae bacterium | reverse complement strand
TACCATAGGAGTGGGTGAGCTCTTACCTCGCCTTTCCATCCTTACCCTTTCGGGCGGTTTATTTCTGTTGCACTTTCCCGGGAGTCGCCTCCGACTGACGTTATCAGTTACCCTGCCCTATGAAGCCCGGACTTTCCTCACGGTAATACCTTTCGGCGCCATACCGCGCGACCGTTTAATAGAGTTCAACACGATTATATCACGATTTTAACGGTTTGTCAATAACACTTGAAGCAAAAAAGCGGGAACCGCTCTATTAATAAGAGCAGCTCCCTTTTTACCCTACAAATCATTCGGCATCTTCTTTTTTTATTACCGGCAGTCTGCTTACGACAAGCGCGGCTACCGTTGTGATAATTATTTCCGGGATCATATACAGCCCGTTATAGAATATCGAGTATATCAGCGCAAGTCCCTTTCCGTTGAAATGCTCGAGCACCCATCCGCCGATCGCATAAAAATTCTCCTGTGAGAAGAACCATTCAGCCCACGCTCCGTAGAATATATATCCCGAAACGATATGCGCAAGATACCTGAGTGACAGCGCAAGCGCGGCTCCGAGTGCTATTGCAAGTGTCTTGCTTTTGATGATCCTGCGGAACGCTCCGCCGAAGCCAAGAATCGTATACGCCACAAAATAGTCGATAACAAGTATCGCTATCGCCGCTCCTATGCCCATAAAATCGTCACTGTTAGGCATAAAAAGCGCGATGATAGTTGATCCCTTTCCGAGATACAGATCCATAACTATCTGTATGACCGAGTAGATCGCCGCCGAAAAAAATCCCCATTTCATACCGTACATATACGATATGAGGACTATAGGCAGCATACTTGCGATCGTAAATCCGCCGCCAAACGGAAGATTTAAAAACGGAACAAGTGCGCACGCCATAGCCAGAACCATCGCAAGTGCAAGCATTACCGCCGAAGTTGTAAGTCGTTTTGTTTGTTTTACCGTTCTATTCATTGAACAGACCTCCAGATGAAAAATTAAAAACCGCACGGAAATCTCCGTGCGGTTAAATTCTTCATCCTTGGTGTGCACTCCCAAAATATGAAATCATCTTCCCTACGCCGGCATTGTCCGTATCAGGTTAAAGGGTTCGGCAACGCCGTCTCAGCCATTTTACAAGCACCCCCGATTTCTATGCGATTTTCATGTGTCCATTATACACCTTGATCCGAGCTTTGTCAACAGTTTTTTCAAACATTTTTCAGAATTACCGAATCAATAGTGATAATTTATTCCTGCGCTCTTTATATCTACACCGTCAAGCAAGGCTTCGTCTACCTTCACAGCCTCCTTATAGGACGCTACGTAATCGGTCATAAGCTTGCTTGTAAGATCGTTCATAAATATATACGTACCTGTACTGTTGGCAATAAACAGGTTTTCATATTCATCAAGCGCATAAGCGCCATCCTCGGGCTTATATCGCATAATAATATGTATACCGTTCTCCGACCGTACCATTTTATATTCTCCAACCTCAAGCTCAAACAGTGTCTCCTGAACCTCCGATATTGGATAGTTCGTTGTTTGTGTCAGATAATATCCGTCGGGATACGACTCATAGCTTTCGTCCTCGGTATACTTATCTACAAGAAGATCGAAGCCTATGGTGTCCCCCTCCTTAACCTCTTCAAGTATCAAGGTCGCTTCCTCGATAACACGCTTGAGCTCATCACCCTCGTACTGCCGCTTGACAGGATCTCCGTTTGAATCTCTCAAAGCCTCTCTCGTTGCGTCCTTTATCTTATAAGCTATCCTTTCCTTACCGCTTTCATCGGTATAAACATAAACGCGGTTGCCTTGAGAATCATATACCGGGTTTCCGTTCTCGTCCTTTTTCTGAGTCTTTGTGGTATCATACGATATGCTTCCGTCGGCGGTATAATATATGTTATCACCGTTCTCATCGGTTACGTACACGAGGTCATACGTATACAAGAATACCTGCTTGAAGCGGGCATACGTCTCCTGATAATATTTTTCTATAAGATCCGGGCTGACCTTTGATCCGTTAGTACCGAATATGTCCTCCCGCAGATACGCGATCTTTGCCTCGATTATATAAGCCTCGCGCAAAACATCGTAATTAGCACCAAATTCCGCAAGGACCGAGTTAAGCGTGGTCTTAGATCCGCCGCCAACGCTGTCGACAAGCTCCTGCATCTCGGAATCTATCTCATCAATATAGGAATCCGGAAGCTCAAGCCCTCTCTCGTCGAATAGCGCAAGTGCCGCTATATAGCTCTTTGCCGTATCAAGCACCATATCGGTGTATACCGTATTGTAGGTAGTCTTGTCATACGCATCAACGATAGTATCCCAAAATTCGTCCTGCTTTGCGCTTGATCCGAAATAGTCAGCCGAGCAAAGCGTTCCCTTCATTCTCGACAGATAAAGCTCAAAAAGATTGACCGATATTTCACTGTCCTCAAGCTTAAGCAACGGCTTTCCTTTATTTGCGCAGCCCGTAAAGCATACCGCCAATATAGCGCACGCAAGACAAATTGCGATTATTCTTTTAAACGATCTCATTTTTTCATTTTCCTTTCTGTTACGTGTGATCTGCATAGATCACATATATTCCTTCAAAAGCTCCGCATATCTGTCAAATAAAGCAAGCAGCATATCGGGCACGTTATCCCCTCTCTGCTTCTTGAATATTATGCACGGCGGCTCGGACATCGTTACCTTTATCCTGCCCTTGTATTTTGGATCGTCCGTAAGCTCCGACCACACTTCAAAATCAAATACCGACGGCAATATCCTTATCTCGCTCTGCTCCTCGACAACGTTCAGTATTCCGCACCTCATCGCTGCCGCTCTGATGAGCGCGATTGTCAGCAGATCCAATGTCGGCTTAGGTATATCGCCGTATCTGTCTATAAGCTCGTCTATAATGTCGTCCTTATCCTCTCGCGTTTCAAGCATAGCAATACGCTTATAAAGTCCCATTCGCTGTGCAGAATACGGAACGTATTTTTCGGATATAAAGGCATCACAGCGCAGAGTGACGGTACATTCGAGCTTTTCGGGGATCTTCTCTCCCTTTTCCTCAAGCACCGCCTCGTTAAGCAGCTTTATATAAAGCTCGTATCCCACGGCATCGAGATGTCCGTGCTGCTCGGCTCCAAGCAGATTTCCCGCGCCTCTGATCTCAAGATCCCGTATCGCTATCTTAAAGCCTGCGCCGAACTCGGCATAATCTCTGATCGCTTCAAGACGCTTGGTCGCTATCTCGTTCACCGTCTTGTCCTTGGGATAAGTGAAATAAGCGTACGCACGTCTTGATGAGCGTCCAACACGCCCTCGTATCTGATGCAGCTGCGAGAGCCCGAGCCTTTGCGAGTTTTCAACGATAAGAGTATTAGCGTTGGGAATATCCACTCCCGTCTCTATGATCGTGGTGCATACAAGAATATCTATTTCTCCCGCGAGCATCTCGCTCCAAATATCCTCAAGCTGTTCCTTATCCATCTTTCCGTGCGCAACTGTTATTCTCGCCTCCGGGATCGCCTTGGCAAGTCTTGCCGCACAGCTATCTATGCTCTCAACGAAATTATACAGATAGAATATCTGTCCGCCTCGGCGCAGCTCTCTGCGTATTGCCTCAAGCAATATCAACTCGTCATATTCAAGCACGTAGGTCTGCACGGGCAGTCTGTCTCCGGGTGCCTCGTCAAGCACTGAAATATCGCGTATTCCGCCCATCGCCATATTCAGCGTTCGCGGAATGGGAGTCGCCGTCAGCGTCAGCACGTCGATATTTCCCGCCATCTGCTTGAGCTTTTCCTTTTGCGTTACGCCAAATCTTTGCTCCTCATCGACTATAAGCAATCCAAGATCCTTAAACTCTATGTCCTTACCTATAAGCCTGTGTGTTCCCACGATTATATCGGTCTCTCCCCTTTTCAGCTTACGCAATGAGTGTGCCTGCTGCTTTGGCGTGCGGAAGCGGGAGATCATATCCACGTTTACGGAAAACGGACGCATTCTGCTTGTAAGCGTCTGATAATGCTGAAGCGCAAGTATGGTGGTAGGCACAAGTATCGCCACCTGTTTTCCGCCAAGCACTGCCTTATATGCGGCACGCATAGCGACCTCGGTCTTACCGAATCCAACGTCGCCGCAAAGCAAGCGATCCATCGGAACGGCGCGCATCATATCCTCTTTTATGTCCTCTATAGCGGCAAGCTGCCCCTCGGTCTCCTCATATTCAAATGCAGCCTCAAAGTCTGCCTGAAGATCGTCATCGGCAGGAAATGCAAATCCGGGTCTGCGCTCGCGCTCGGCGTAAAGCTTGATAAGATCCTTTGCTATATCCTTTACCGCCGCCTTTGCTTTCGATTTTGCACGTCCCCACTCTCCGCCGCCGAAACGCGAGAGCTTAACAAGCCCGTCATCCGAATGTGCTCCGATGTATTTTGACACCATATCGAGCTTATCTACCGGCAGGAAAAGCCTGTCGCTTCCCGCGTACCGAATATTTATATAATCTCGGCTGACACCATCGACCTTAAGATTTTCTATTCCCATATACTGACCTATACCGTGTATCTCGTGTACCACGAAATCTCCGACCTCAAGGTCGTTATAGGAAAGTATCGTCTCGGTTCCGTTCTTTTTCTTCTTGCGTCGCTTAAGCTTTGATGACGCGGTATACGCGCCCTCACGGTTTTCGGGAATGGTTGAAAGC
>CAZSSE010000124.1:0-4712 GCA_964609165.1 uncultured Lachnospiraceae bacterium | reverse complement strand
ATATACAGTAGACGATTTTGCAGATGTTGGTTGCACAAAAATAGAAGAACACAAGGTATATGGTAAGGTCGAACCGCATCATATTTATCGCGGATTTACACTATATTTTGACGTTGACACCAAGGAAGAAACCCTGAGAATCGGTAAAATTCTGGAAGCGCGAGAAGATCTGCTATGGGCAACTCCCATTTATCTTGTGCCGGGAGATTCTGTGCCAAACGATAGCGAGTACGGTTCGCTTTCATCCGATAATTATTGGGCAATAAATAAAATATCTTTACCACAGGCGTGGAACGAGATAACCGGAAAATCTACCATAAAAATAGGAATAATTGACAGAGGTGTTGATGCAACACATCCGGATCTTCAAAATCGTGTTAATACAGCATTAAGCACATGCTTTTTGGAAAATTGTTCCTGTAAAGGAATAGATACTTCCGGACGGCATGGAACTGCCGTTGCGGGAATTATTGGCGCTCAAGCGAACAATTCAATAGGCGTGTCGGGCGTATGCCGGAATGTTTAATTACCTATGGAAACGGAGGACATGCTGGGATGAATAACCAATTAAAGCCGACCGCTGCTTGCGGTCGGCTTTTGAGGTCGCTATCACTCAACCGAAGTATCCTTTTTGATGGATGTGAGTACGTTGTCGTCAAAATATTCGAGAGGATCTACCGCAAGCTCGCCGACAGTCATTTCAAAATGAAGATGAGGCTCCTCTGCGACCTCGACCATTGCGCTTTCGCCAACCGTCGCAATAAGCTGTCCCGATCTTACCGAAACGCCCTCTGCAATGCCCTCGGGAAGAGTTTCTGCGAGATTTTTGTATACGGTCACGCAGTCTCCCGAGTGCTGGATAGCTATACAGTATCCCATGAGCGTATCGACCCAGATCTTGGAGATCTTTCCGTCTGCCGCCGCATATACGGGGGCATTTTCTTTTGTGGCGAGGTCAATTCCAAGATGCACGCGATAGTCCTGCATTGTGGTAGAAAATACCTGCATAGTGGGATCGTGCTTTGCGGTCAGGCTGCCGCTTACGGGCAAAATAAAGCTGGGTATCTTACTGCCTGTGGTTGAGGAGTTGCTTGGTGGATTTGTAGGTCGCTCGGTCTCGCTCGGCTCGGTGGGTGTTTCGGCAGGCGCTTCGGTAGGTCTTTCGGTGGTCTTAATGTCTGTGTTATCGGGCGTTTGGGGCGGTTTTTTGGAACGGTTTGCCAATACCGATGCCGCGATTATTACGATCAGTGCTACCGCAAGTGCCAGAAAAGTCAATACATACGAGCGGTTTACCTTTTTGTTTTTCAATCTTTGCCAAAAGCTTGGCTTATTATTAAAAGATGAAGGCATATTTTTATTGTACTCCTTTGTGTTATTTACTGACACTATTTTTTACAGCGCCATTTGCTTTTATTCAGTTTTTTTGAAAATATAATTTCAAAAAAGATCAAATAATATAAAATGAAGTAAAAAATGCTTAAAACGTATTGACACAAAAGCGAAAATGTGGTATTATATAAGTGGTTTTTGATACTACATTTAGAGTTATTGCAGTTTATATTCGGATATGATCCTCTCTGAACTGTGTTGTGATCTACTTATGAAATTTACCTTGAGGAGATAGATGATATGTCAAAAAGCGAGATTATTAATATTTTTTACGCTTGCGACGATGGCTTTGTTAAATTCACTGCGGTCTCACTTTTTTCTATGCAGAAAAACGCATCGCGCGATCGAAAATATCATATACACGTTTTACACACCGATATAGCGGAGGAAACCCAGCAGAGCGTGCTTGCTATGGCGGACGAATGCTTTAGCATTACGTTTGACGACGTAAGCTCATATCTTAACGATCTGTGCGAGAGACTGCCTCTGCGCGACTATTATTCAAATACTACCTACTACCGTATGTTTATCGCCGATATGTTTCCTG
The DNA here is from genome assembly GCA_964609165.1 of uncultured Lachnospiraceae bacterium. Classification (GTDB taxonomy): domain Bacteria; phylum Bacillota; class Clostridia; order Oscillospirales; family CAG-272; genus HGM12713. The sequence goes on along the minus strand of CAZSSE010000124.1, from coordinate 2,773 downwards.
ATATAGATAAGGCTATATATATCGATAGCGATACGGTGGTGCAGGGCGATATTTCAGAGCTTTACGATTATGATATTGAGAGCTTTGACGTTGGTGCCTGTCATGAGCAGGCAATGGTACAGGTCGATGTTTACGGCACATATACAGAAAAATGCCTTGGTATTGACCGAAATCTTTTTTTCAATGCGGGCGTTTTGCTTATAAATTGCCGTCGCTTCAGAGAAAAAAAGACGCTTGAGCGTTTTGTCAAGCTGCTTGACGTATTCAACTGCCGTGTTACACAGGATGAGGATTACCTCAATATACTTTGCCGTGACCACGTGCGCTTTTTGCCGCAGACGTGGAATAGCTTGGTGTTCGGCGAGATGCTTGATAAGCCCGAGGATTGCAAAATAGTTCATTATATTATGGTAGAGAAGCCATGGCATTTTCCGAATTGCAGACTTAAGGATATTTTCTGGAGCTATGCAAGGGAAACAGAGTGCTATGAGGATATTTGCCGAGTGCTTGCCGAATATACAGACGAGCAGAGAGCGGCTGATATTGCTTCGGGCGACAGGCTTTATCAGCTTGCGATAGATGAGGCGGTACGTCCTGACACATACGTGGCGCGACTTGCGGGAATGAGAGATAAGGGCAGGGTAGAGGTCGTTAATAAAATTGCCGAATATGAGCGAGAGGGACGCTTTGACGAGGATGTTGAGGATGATCCACCCGGTCGTCAGATAGAGCCCGGAGAGGTCGACTATCTGAGAAAGAAAATAAAAAGCAAGATAAGATGCAAGCTCGCGTACTCGATGGCTCGGAAATTTCTCAATAATATTCTTGAGAATAAGCAGATGATAGTCAGAGATATAGTAGGTATTGAGCATTATGCAGCACTCGATAGCGGAGCTGTCGTTACCTGTAACCATTTTAACGCATTTGATAGCTTTGCTATGCAGATCGCATATGAAAATGCAGGACAGAAGAAAAAAAGGACGCTTTATCGCGTCATAAGAGAAGGAAATTATACTGCCTTTCCGGGATTTTTCGGTTATTTGATGAGAAATTATAACACACTGCCGCTCGCATCAAAGCCTGCGGCGAAAAAGGAGTTTATCAAAGCTACCAATGCGTTGCTCAAGAGGGGCGAGCTTGTTTTAGTATACCCCGAGCAGAGCATGTGGTGGAACTACCGCAAGCCCAAGCCACTCAAGAGCGGAGGCTTTTATTTTGCGGCAAAGAACCGAGTGCCCGTGCTGCCTTGCTTCATAACGATGAAGGACAGCCATATCATAGGCGAGGACGGATTTCCCGTGCAGGAGTACACTATACACGTGTCCGCTCCGATATATCCCGATCCCGATAAAAGCCTCAGCGCAAACTCGCAGATGATGATGGATAAAAATTTTGAGGTCTGGAAGCAGATATACGAGGACGAATACGGAATAGCGTTGCAATACGAAACGGTAAGCTTAGCTTAAACGTAAAAAGGAAAACGGATGCGTGTCATCCGTTTTCCTTTTTATCCTACGATATATCCCGATGTCGTGACGTAGGCGTTAAGCGTGCCTGTGTCGTCATATATCGATATTTTATAAAAGCAGGTCTTTCTGCCCGCGCGGATTTTTTCGGTTTCGGCATAGAGAGTTGTGCCCTTAACGGCAGAGAGATAGACGATCTGTGAGGTTTGCGTTACCGTAGGGGGCTGCTTGAAATTTGACGCTATCGCAAAGGCGTAGTCAGCCATAACGAAGAAAACCCCGCCCATAACCTGACCGAGAGCGTTTTTGTGCTTGTCCTCTATTCTGAGACTGCATTTTGCGTATCCCGGCTCGGCAGCGATTATTTCGATCCCCGTTACCTGTGAGGCGTAGAGATCCTTGCCGAAAAATTCCTTTGCTTCAGTAAGATTATCCATAAAGAGTACCTCCGGAGATTATTAATAGTAGTATGCTGCTTTTGAAAAGAAAAAAACGGTCAATCAAATATTACAGATTTTTTCTTTCCTTTTTTGCTTTTCGGATACGCCCTGATCCTTACAACAAAATCAATATTGATAGCTTCCTCGGAGTCCTTGCCGGCAAGCAATATCGCACCGTCGGAGATCTCCTTCACCGTACCGATTATCTGCCCGTTAAAGGTGTATATTATACATTCCTTGTCAATAAATCTTTTTGCAAGCTCAAGCATTTGTATTCTGTCCTCCGTCCCTCTTTTGTGAATAAGCTTTTTCAGTATAGCCCTTTTTTGATTGCGCTCGGTTATAAATACGATCAGGAGTATAGCGATTATCGGAATAAAATAAGAATAATTCAATACGATACCTCCTATCAATTACCGAAAATCCAAGGATATACACGGGCATTATAGCGCGAGTTATGCGGTTTGTCTTTTAAATAACCCGAAAGCTGCGCAGTACAAGAATTTTTGTGCTTGAAGTAAGCTATAACGCCATTCGGGAGCGTTTCAGATAAACTGTCACCGAGCTGCGCGCGGTAAGCCGCATTATATTCGCCATAATGACAGCGAATAATTTTTTGTGACATCATTATACCACAAATCAGCCGAGAGTTCAAGGTAGAGCGATTATATTTTTTAGTGCTGCTTTGAAAAAATTATAGCATAGAACGTGAAGCTTCTTGAATAATTTGTAAAAATATGATATAATAAACTCACTGATAAATAAGAATTTGAGAAAGTGAATCCTATGAATCATACAACAAGATTTGACGGTAGAGGCGAAATCTACGCCAAAGCAAGGCCGAGTTATGCCATAGAACTATTTGAT
>CAZSSE010000123.1:0-4717 GCA_964609165.1 uncultured Lachnospiraceae bacterium | reverse complement strand
AGCATATACAGCCTCGCATATCGGCATATCGACCTTATATTTTTCCTTAAGCAGCATAACGGCGCGAACGGTATAGTATCCCTCCGCCAGCTCCCTGTATTGCTCTCCTTTTATAAAAGCCTCGCCAAAGCGTCTGTTGTGACTGTACTTTGAAAACACCGTCGCTTCGTAATCGCCGAGGTGGCAAAGTCCGTAGACCGATATTTCATTTCCGCCCATAGCGGCAACAAGCCTGCCGACCTCTCGCGTGCCTCTGGACATAAGCACGCCCTTAAGCGTGGGAAGACCTACGCCGTCGAGCATACCCGCGGCTATACCCATAACATTTTTTGTAGCGGCGCCTATTTCATTACCGATTATATCCGCTCCGTAGTAAAAGCGTATCAGATTGCTTGAAAGATTTTCTACCAGAAACCTCTTGACATCCTCGTTTTTGCTATCGATCACCATACAGTTAGGTATTCCGCTATAAAACTCCTGAACGTGTCCCGGACCGAGCCATACCGCTACTTTGTTGGTAGAAGATACGTTATCCTCGGCGATCTCCGACAGCCGCCTGCCCGTGCTTGCCTCAAGCCCCTTCATACAGAGCACGAATATCTTATTCTCAAGCCCATAAGCACCAAGCTCGCGCATAAGATCCTCAAGTCCTTGCGAGGCTATGGATATTACTATAATATCGGCATCCCCAACGCATGTATAATCTGTAGAAAGCGAGATACTCTGTGGCAGCTCAAGCAGATCGTTTCTGCGAGTGCGCAAAAATTCCTGCATATGTCGGGAGCTCGGTCTGCCGCAAAGCGTGACCTCAAAACCACGTTCTATTTTGTCGATGTACCACGCTATAAGCGAGCCCCAGCGTCCGCAACCGATAACCGTTACCTTCATAGCTTATCGGATCCTCTCACCCAAGGGGGTATCCTCTGCGAGAAATACAACTCTTATCTGCTCCTCTCCGCTTGCAAGTATCATTCCCTCGGAATCGATTCCGCATAGCTTAGCAGGCTTAAGATTTGCAACCACTATGACCTTCTTGCCCAAAAGCTCCTCGGGAGAGTAGAATTTCGCAATACCCGAAACCACCTGTCGTCTCTCGTAGCCAAGATCGAGCTGGAGGCGAAGCAGCTTTTTAGCCTTTGGCACCCTCTCGCAGGCAACTATCTGTGCCGAACGAAGCTCAACGCCCATGAAATCCTCAATTCCAATAAGAGCGCAGCCCTCGGGCTTTTCGGAAGCGGAATTTGCCTTCTCCGCCGCCTCTGCAGCAAGTTTCTGTGCCTCCATCTCCGCTTCAAGCTCTGCGAGGAGCTTCGCCTCGTCTATGCGGGCAAATAGCACCTTGGAGTCACCAACCGTGCTTCCGGCCTTGATAGTGCCAAAGCATTCCTCCGTGCCTATGCTGTCAAATCCCTTTTCATCTGTCGAAAGCGAGCCGAGTATCTCCTCTGCTGTATCGGGAATGATGGGAGCAAGCATTACCGCGCCCCAGCGTATAGCCTCAAGCAGGTTGTAAAGAACCGTGCCAAGTCTTTCACGCTTGCTTTCGTCCTTTGCGAGAGTCCACGGTGTAGTCTCGTCAATATATTTATTTGCCCTGTTGAACATAGCAAATACACACTCAAGCGCATCTGCTATATGGTAAGCATCCATATTTGCAACAAATCCGTTGTATCCCTCAACACACGCTGCACGCAGCTCGTCGTCAAGAGCCTCGCGGGCGGTAGGAGCCTGTACGGTCTTGTCGAAATACTTCTTCTGCATATCAAGCGTGCGCTTAACAAGGTTGCCCATATTGTTTACCAGATCGGTGTTGTATCTCTTTATAACCGCCTCATAGGTAATGCTTCCGTCAGCATTGTAGGGCATCTCCGAGAGCGCATAGTATCTTACGCCGTCAACGCCGAAGCGCTCGGCAAGCGCGTCGGCATAAATAACGTTTCCGCGCGACTTGGACATCTTCTCAACGCCAAAGTTAAACCACGGATGACCGAATACCTTTTTAGGCAAAGGAAGATCGAGTGCCATAAGGAATATGGGCCAATAGATCGTATGGAAGCGCAGAATATCCTTGCCGATAATGTGCACATCGGCAGGCCAATATTTTTTAAAATGCTCCGACTGCTCCTCATAGGACTTGTCTGCATCGTATCCGATAGCAGTAATGTAATTGGTAAGCGCGTCGAGCCATACGTAAACAACATGTCTGTCATCAAAATCAACGGGAATACCCCACTTGAACGAGGTTCTCGATACGCAAAGATCCTGTAGTCCTGCTTTAAGGAAGTTGTTTACCATTTCCTTCTTCCTCGACTCTGGCTCAATAAATTCGGGATGATCCTCGATATGCTTCATCAGACGATCGGCATACTTACTCATCTTGAAGAAATACGCTTCCTCGCTTGCCCTCTGTACAGGGCGTCCGCAGTCGGGACACTTACCCTCAGCCGCCTGAGTCTCGGTAAAGAAGGACTCACAGGGTGTGCAGTACCAGCCCTCGTATTTGCCCTTGTATATGTCACCCTTTTCGTAGAATTTTTTGAATATCTTCTGCACGTTAGCCTCGTGATAGCCGTCGGTCGTGCGTATGAAGTAATCGTAGCTTGTGTTCATCTTGTCCCAAATGCCGCGGATCTCTCCCGAAACGCCGTCAACGTACTGCTTCGGAGTAATTCCCGCCGAGTTTGCAAGATCCTCTATCTTCTGACCGTGCTCGTCTGTTCCCGTGCAGAAATATACGTCGTATCCGCGCGCTCTCTTATATCTCGCAATAGCATCGGTCATAATTACCTCATACGTGTTACCGAAGTGAGGCTTCCTTGACGCATATGCTATCGCTGTTGTGATGTAATACTTCTCTTTCATTTTATCACCTTCCGATGTCAAAATTTTATTTTCAACATAAATATATAGTTTATTATATCAAATATCCTGAATTTTTACAAGAGCTTTTGCAAATTTTGTAACGGGTTTAATCGTTTTATAAATAAAAAGAGCTGTCGGTAACAATAAGCTGTCCGAAAGCCCCTTTTAAAAATAAGATATTTACATACCGAAATTCAGAAGCAACGCCCATGCAAGCCCATAATAGCTTACTACTGCCACAAGGTCGTTTACGGTCGTGATCAGCGGACCCGATGCAACTGCAGGATCAATACCGAATTTATGGAAGCACATAGGTATCGCCGCGCCCGTAAAGCCCGAGATCATCATAGCAAAGCAGAGTGCCGCTCCAACGCATCCCGAGGTGGCAAAGGCAAGGGAAAATCCGTGTCCGCCGATTACAGCAAGATACAATCCAACCAAAAGCACCGAAAAAGCACCGATCAAAAGCCCGTTGAGAAGCGCCACACGCGTCTCCTTGAAAATAAACTTGAGCTTTCCTCCGCCCTCAAGCTCGTCTGAGCTGACAGCGCGAACCGTAACAGCCAGCGACTGTGTTCCGACGTTTCCCGCCATTCCGAGTATCAACGACTGAAAGCAAACTATAAGCGGAAGCTCCTTGACCACGCCCTCGAAAAGCCCCACGACTGCAGACACCGCCAGCGCAAGAAACAAAAGCACCACAAGCCACGGTATACGCTTTTTCATACTCTTTAGTATCGGCTCGCGTACATCCTCCTCGGAGCCGAGAGCCGCAAGCTTGGCGTAATCTTCGCCGAGCTCTGCGTCAACGATCTCAAGCATATCGTGAGAGGTTATAACTCCGAGCATCTCGTGAGTATCCTGCGAGAGCACGGGAATAAGCTCCTCCGAATATCCCCTTACGCGCTCAATATTCTCGGATATGCTCTCCGTGTCAAAAACGTATGGGAAAGTCTTGTATATAAGATCCTCAAGAGGCTTATCGCTTCTCGCAATTATAAGCTCCTTGAGATTGATAGCACCGTAGAATGCACCGTTCTCATCGAGAACAAAAATGGTAAAAATATTGTCGTGATCCGCCGCCTCGGCAATAAGCCTACGCATAGCTCCCTTAACACTGAGATCCTTGCGGATGGAGATAAAATTCGTGCTCATCGCGCTGCCGAACTCGTCTTCATCATACGATCCAAGCAGTTCAATGTCCTGCTTGACGTCCTCGTCCTCAATGCGCTCCATCACCTCCTGACGTGTCTCCTCGTCAAGAGTTTCCAAAACCTCAAGTGCCTCGTCGGCGTCCATCTGTTCTATGATCTCAGCGGCGTCGTCCGCCTCCATCTCCGAGAGATACTCACCGGCATCGTCAAGATACGCAACGATCTCTGCCATCGCCTCGTTTCCAAGAACACAAACGAGACGCTCGCGCTCCTGCTCGGTAAGCTCGTCGAGAACGGCGGCAACATCGTTGCCGTGATAATCCTCAAGCAACGAGCGAACAAGCTCGTCGCTGCTGTCGCCGCGAATTACCGAAAGTATCGCCAGACGGTGATCGCGGTCGTGCTCCTCATAAAATCCCTTTTCTTCCATAAAAAATGACCTCCTTTTCCATTTTTCCAACGGAAAAGAGGCCGCGCAAAACCGAGCTGTATCAAAACCAAATACAGCTCAAAATTCTGACAGATCGCAAGGAGCGAGGGCGACAGAACGCTTTTCCGTCGATATTAAATTTTGCTTGCTTAAGCTACAACTTCGGTTACACCCGTCGGCGTTCATATTCGTCTCCCCTCTGATATTTTTCGTCAGCACGGCAGGATTTATGCAAATCTGCACCGTACAACTCTTATATGACATATTATAT
>CAZSSE010000122.1:0-4750 GCA_964609165.1 uncultured Lachnospiraceae bacterium | reverse complement strand
AAAAAAATGTCGAAACATCTTGAAAAGGAAAAAACAAAGTGCTATAATGTAGGTAAGAAGCGAGGTAGCTTTTCGTCTACAGTCTGGCAGGGTGCCGAACGGTGTCCTGCATTTTTTCGTGCTTACATTTGCCGCTCGAGAGATCTATTTGATGTAAGCGTTCCTCACTCAATACAGTCATATAAGGCTTTAAAATAATTTTTTATTTTTGCACAAAAAAATGTCGAAACATCTTGAAAAGGAAAAAACAAAGTGCTATAATGTAGGTACCCTAATAAACACTGTAAAGGAGATTTATATGAACAAGCTGTTTCGCCTAAAAGAAAATGGTACAACAGTATCAACCGAGATCATGGCAGGTCTGACGACCTTCTTCGCTATGTCTTACATCATCGTAGTAAACCCCAGTATTCTTTCACAATCGGGTATGGAATGGGGCGCAGTATTCCTTGCAACGATCATTTCCGCAGTAATCGGAACTCTCATAATGGGTCTTGTTGCAAACGTTCCCTATGCTCAGGCTCCCGGTATGGGTCTTAACGCATTCTTCGTCTACACCGTATGCTTCACGCTTGGATTCACCTGGCAGCAAGCACTTTCTATGGTATTTATCTGCGGAATACTTAATATTCTGATCACAGTAACAAAGATCCGCAAATATATCATAAAAGCAATTCCGCTCAGCCTTCAGCACGCTATCGGCGGCGGTATCGGTATTTTCGTTGCCTACATCGGCTTCCTCAATGTCGGAATAGTCGATTTCAGCGGCGGAGTTCCCGCACTTCCTACCCTGAACAGCCCCGATCTTTGGGTGTTCCTTATAGGCTTGGCTCTTATCGTTGTTCTCCTTGTGCTTAAGGTAAAGGGCGCAATTCTGATCGCTATTGCCGCAACAACGATTATCGGTATTCCCTTCGGTGTTACCTCACTTGGCGACACAATCAGCTTCACCGACGCCTGCGCACAGCTTCCCACCACCTTCCTCGCTATCTTTAAGGAGGGCGGAATAACAAGCCTGTTTACCGATCTTTCAAAGCTCCCCTTGGTTCTTATAACCATATTCTCCTTCAGTATTTCCGATACGTTTGATACTATAGGTACATTTATCGGAACGGGCCGCCGCAGCGGAATATTCTCTGCCGAGGATGAAAAGGCAATGGAATCCGGTGCCGGCTTCAAATCAAAAATGGACAAGGCTCTCTTCGCAGACGCAACCGCAACCTCTGTAGGCGCACTCTTCGGAACCTCTAACACCACCACCTTCGTAGAAAGTGCGGCAGGTATCGGAGCAGGCGGACGCACGGGTCTTACATCTGTGGTAGTTGCTATCTGCTTTGCTATATCGGCGTTCTTCGCAACCTTCATCAGCGCAGTTCCTTTTGCAGCAACTGCTCCCGCATTGGTGGTAGTCGGAATTATGATGATGTCCTCCTTCAAGGATATTGATTGGAGCGATCTGGACGAAGCAATTCCCGCATTCTTTGCAGGTATATTTATGGCTCTCTGCTATAGCATTTCTTACGGTATCGCCGCAGGATTTATATTCTACATCATCGTAAAGCTTTGCAAGGGCAAGGCAAAGGAGATCAATCCTATTCTCTGGGTCTGCACAGGATTATTTATACTGAACTTTGTATTGCTGGCACTGATTTAAGAAAGAATAAATTCAAGCACAAATTTTATGCGATGTATTGAAAACGCAGAAAATTTATGATATAATGGCGGTGTCAGGCGTTAAAGCCAGCAAGCAAGTGCTTATTATCAAAAGCGAAAATATAAAAGACGAAGAACAAAATATGGTAATTCTGAAGTTTGACACATCAAAAAAATCCGGCGAATTTAAAATACTTAATGCAACCAATGGAGGTCCTTGGTATAAACGACACGCAACAGACCAATTCAGAAGTAATTTTGAGGCATATAAGGCTGCGAGAATGCCATATTCCCGCAATCATGACAGCGGTGTTGTCACCACCTATGGCGGCCCTTACAGCCACGATATTACGAATATATTTCCCGATTTCAATGCAGATGAAAACGATCCCGCATCCTACGATTTCGCCTGCACCGACGAATCGATCCTCTGTACGCTCGAGGCAGGCACCGAAACCTTTTTCAGACTCGGACAGACCATCGAGCACCAGATAAAGAAGCACGGTACGCTTCCGCCACGTGATTTTCATAAGTGGGCACGAATATGCGAGCATATCATACGGCACTATAACGAGGGCTGGGCGAACGGATATGAGCTTAATATTCAATATTGGGAGATATGGAACGAGCCCGATCTCGATCCCGACGACAGCACGGATAAGCGCACGTGGGGCGGAACCAAGGCGCAGTTCTTTGATATGTACGAGATTGCCGCCAAGCACCTCAAGTCTTGCTTTCCTCATCTTAAGATCGGCGGTCCCGCACTTGCTTACAAAGAGGAGTGGGCGGAAGATTTTCTCGCTGCAATGCAGAAACGAAGCGTACCCATGGATTTCTTCTCGTGGCATATCTATTGCACAGAGCCGCGGTATATGATCGAAAAGGGCGACCGTATAAGAAAGCTGCTTGAAAAATACGGTTACGGAAATGTGCAAACCATACTCAATGAGTGGAACTACGTAAGAGGGTGGACAGATGAGTATAAATACAGTCTGCTTGCTATACACGGAATAAAGGGCGCAACTTTTACGATGTCGTGTATCAGTGAATGCCAAAGAACAGATTGTATTGATATGCTTATGTATTACGATACAAGACCCTCGGTATTCTGCGGAGCATTTGATTACTACAGCTACGATCCGCTGAAGGGCTACTATCCGCTTATGTGGTACGGTAAGTTCTACGATATGGACGCTTATATTCCCTGTCAGTCCAACGTTGAAAATCTTTACACGCTTTGCGGTGTTGACAAGGACGGCAAGATACTTTGTGTAGTTACTCACTACTCAGATAACGATGATACGCCCGCAAAGGACGTTAAGCTCGATTTCGGAAAAGAGGGCAAATTCGAGGTATACCTTCTTGACGGTGAGCACGACGGCGAGCTTGTCGATACCGTGAGCTCTGCGGAATTTACGATGAAATGCCATTCTTGCATCCTTTTGAAGGAAATATAATAAAAGTGCTCAATATTTAATCACGAAAGGAACAACTCCATGAAAAAATATGACGTTGCCGTCATCGGCGGCGGTTTTGCGGGATTTGCGGCAGCTATCGCGGCGGCGCGTGGCGGCGCGAGCGTTATAATCGTAGAAAAATCAAATTCGCTCGGCGGTGCAGCATCAAATTGCCTAATAAATCCCTTTATGCCTTACAAAACCAAGATAAACGGAAATACGACCGAGCTTTCAGCAGGTATTTTCAAAGAGCTTCACACAAGACTCGAGGCTCGCGGTGCAATGATCGGTGAGTCCTTCCTCGAGGAGGAGCTTAAGTACATTATGAGCAAAATGGCGCTTGAGGCGGGCATCTCTCTTCTCTATCATGCGTACATATTCAAGGCTGAACGTGACGGCAAGCATATAATTTCAGTATCGGTTGCCACCAAGTGCGGTGAAATGAGGATAGACGCCGATTATTTTATCGACGCCACCGGTGACGCACAGCTTGCATATTTGGCAGGCTGTCCTACCGTGCTCGGACGCGAGCCCGATCACCTCTGTCAGCCTATGACACTATGCTTCCGCGTCGGAAACGTTGACGTTGACAGGTTTTACGCAAGCCGACCCGTACTCAATGAAGCACACGCAAAAGCTTTGGCGGCAGGTGAATTTATCAATCCCCGTGAGGATATTCTCGTTTTCAAAACCCCGATCAAAAACGTTCTTCATTTCAACACGACGAGAATTGTCAGGAAGAACCCTACAGATCCCGAGGAGGTTACAGAGGCAGAGGTACTCGCGCGCCGACAGGTCTATGAGATATACGACTTTATGAAAAAGCACGCCGACGGTCTTGAGGACAGCTTCCTTATGATGAGTGCTGCCGAAATAGGCGTGCGCGAGAGCAGAATGATCGTAGGAGAATACGTGCTGACAGAGGCAGATTGCAGAGCCTTCACCAAGTTTGACGACGGAATTGCCGCCTGCAATTACGACATAGACATACATAACCCCGAGGGTAGCGGCACGAGCCATTACTATTTTCCCGAAGGAAAGTTTTACACTATTCCATACCGCAGTCTTATACCCGCAGGAGTAGTCAATATGCTGGTAGCAGGTCGTTGCATCTCGTCGGATCACGGCGCACAGGCATCCTACAGAATAATGCCGACAGTGTGCTGTATCGGAGAGGCAGCGGGAAGTGCTATCTCGATAGCGGTAAAGGATAAAATCGGCACAAGAGAGGTCAATACGGATACTCTGCGAGCCACTCTGAAGGCAAACGGTGCGTTTATAGACTGATACGCACGTAAAATAAAAGAATAAAAGTTCAATACGGCATATCTCAAAAGAGATATGCCGTATTGAACTTAAAGCTATTATTTTTATCAAGTCATCTCAACGTGCGAAAGCTTTCCATCGACAATATCGAGCTTATCTATACAAAGCTTGCGGTGATGAGGATTCATATCTCCGATCGTGCGGCGGTGATATGCAACGTACCACTGTCCCTTAAAGCAAAAAGCGCTGTTGTGACCGGGGCCGTCGGCTATATCGCTTGCGCGAAGCACGTCGCCGTAATACTCAAATTTTTCACACGGATCGTCCGACATAGCCGCCTTCACGCAATAGGTTCCGTCCGTCCAGCTACCCGA
>CAZSSE010000121.1:0-4908 GCA_964609165.1 uncultured Lachnospiraceae bacterium | reverse complement strand
CATTGGGATAGTCGATGACGAATACGGGACACTTGAATACCTGCTCTGTAAGGTATCTTTCGTGCTCTGTCTGCAAATCAATTCCCCACTCTACAGGATACTTGAAATCTGCTCCGCTCTTCTTAAGAATATCAACTGCCTCGGTATACGTTACCTTCTTATAATCGCTGCTCGCAAGCGTGGTAAGACGGTCAAGCAGTCCCTTTTCAACGAACTTATCAAAGAACTCGATCTCCTGCTTGCAGTTCTCAAGCACGTGATCTATAATGAACTTAATCATATCCCATGCAAGCTGCATATTATCGCCAAGGTCTGCAAATGCGATCTCCGGCTCGATCATCCAGAACTCTGCCGCATGGCGCGCGGTATTGGAATTTTCCGCTCTGAACGTAGGTCCAAAGGTATAGATCTTGCCGTAAGCAAGAGCATAGGTCTCACCCTCAAGCTGACCTGATACCGTAAGGTTTGCGGATTTACCGAAGAAATCCTGAGAATAATCTATGCTTCCGTCCTCAAGGCGGGGAGGATTATTCATATCAAGCGTCGTCACCCTGAACATCTCGCCTGCACCCTCGCAATCAGATGCGGTAACGATGGGGGTATGAACGTAAACAAATCCGCGATCGTGGAAAAACTTATGAATAGCGTAAGCCGCCTCGCTTCTCACTCTGAACACTGCCGAGAAAAGATTGGTTCTCGGGCGCAGATAAGCCTGCTCACGAAGGAACTCAACCGTGTGTCTCTTCGGCTGAAGCGGATATTCAGGGGTAGACGTTCCCTCGACCTCGATTGCGGTAGCCTTTATTTCAAAGGGCTGCTTCATCGCAGGCGTAAGCTCAACGATACCCTTGATAACGAGAGCTGCGCCGACATTCTGGTGAGCGATCTCGTCGTAATTTTCAATTTTTTCTCTCTCAAAAACGACCTGAACCGATTTGAAGCAGCTTCCGTCGTTAAGATCGATAAATCCGAACGCCTTGCTGTCGCGCAGGTTACGCACCCAACCGCCAAGCGTTACCTCTTTGCCCGAATAAGACTCGGGGCACTCATATATCGAGCGAACAAAATCTCTTTTCATTACAATCTCCGTCCTACAATGGGGCCTGACCCCACTTAATTTAATTACATTCTATTATATCACCATATTTTGCATTTGTCAATCGTTTTTACAGATTTGCACGGTATTCGCGTGTTGAATTGTAAATAAAAAGTATACTTGACAAAAGTAGTCAATAATGTTATACTTAAAATACAATACTAAATACAGCGAGGAAATATTTATGAGTAAATTGGTTATTTCAACAGGTCTGGGCTTCGACATTCCCACCCTTGAGCAGATAAGCATATTGCATAGCGTAGGTTGGGAGGGAGTTTTTACAGATTGCTCGGCAGATAGAGTAAATGAGGACTACGCAAAGGCACTATACGAGCGCGGAATGCTCTATCAATCCACTCACGCTCCCTTCGGCAAAGCCGACAAGCTTTGGGAGGAGGGCGACGAGGGAGATGCATTTGCAGATGAGCTCGTTGAGTGCGTCAAAAACACCGCCGCCGTCGGGGTGCCGCTTATGATACTTCACGCTATCATAGGAATGGATAAATGTGCCCCGTCAGAGATCGGGCTTCCCCGTTTTGAAAAGATATTCAAGGCGGGTGAGAGATACGGTGTTACCGTCGCCCTTGAGAACACCGAGGGTGAGATGTACGTTGAATATCTTATGAAGGAATTCGGATCGTCGGATCGCGTAGGCTTCTGTATCGACACGGGACACGAAATGTGCTATAACGCAAGCCGCGACATTATCGGCAAATACGCAGACAAGCTCTGCTGTACGCATCTCAACGACAATATGGGTCAGACGGGAGATACCATCACGTGGCTTGACGACTCACATCTGCTTCCATTCGACGGAGTTGCCGATTGGAACGGTATCGCCGAGCGGCTCAAAAAAGCAAATTACAAGGGAGACCTTACGTTTGAGCTAACATTCCTCAGCAAGCCCGAGCGAAACACTCACGACATATATGCAGAGCTTGATTTTACCGCCTACACGGCACTCGCGCTTGAGAAAGCAAAAAAATTCAAATCTATGATGTAATCACACTCTGAAATTTTAATTTCAAGGAAGGTCAAATGACTTAAATTCATAATAAAAAGACTGCTTCAATACGAAGCAGTCTTTTTTATTATTATACTCTGTCAACCGTCATTACCACAAAATAATTCGGATCGAGCTTGCTTACCCTGTCGCTTACCTCACGCTTTATATCATCGTCACTCTTTTTCATTTCAAATGGTACGTTCACATCAAAGATAAGATTTGAATGAGTTATACCCTCAACAAGCCGAAAATCGTGTATATCAAGGCTTGGATCCACCTGCTTTACAAGTGCCGATATTTTTTCACGAAGCTCGTTGACATGCTCGTCATCGGTAACGATAGGATCCATATGTACCGTCGCGCGCACCGCAAGCTCGCAAAAAAGCCGCTTCTCTATCGTATCGATCACATCGTGTGTATAAAACACGTTCTGCGATCCGTCGACCTCTGCGTGAAATGAAGCGATAGTATTTCCCAGTCCGTAATTGTGAACCACCATATCGTGTATACCAAGCACCTCGGGATATTCACGCGCCACGCGCACGATCTCGTCTATCAGCTCCGGCTCGGGTGCGGAGCCGAGTATTGAGTTCTTGGTCTCATTTAGTATCTTAACTCCCGCAATAAGAACGATAACGGCAACTACAACGCCCATATAAGCGTCTGTATTAAAGCCTGTATATTTGCAAATTATCGCAGAAACGAGAACAGCCGCTGTAGCAATCGCATCCGAAAGGCTATCGGTCGCCGCCGCCCTGACTACCTCGGAGTTTATTTTCTTTGCCGCACTGCTTCCGAAAGCAAAAAGCCAAAGCTTTACGAGCACTGACAGCGCAAGAATTATCATTACGATAAGGCTGTATGAGGTGGCGACAGGCGCAAATATCTTCTTTATCGAATCAACGAGCAGCTCAAAGCCGACAAGCAGCACCAAAAACGACACGATCATAGACGCAACGTATTCTATGCGCGCATGTCCGAAGGGATGATCGCGGTCTGCCGGCTTGCCCGATATTTTAAAGCTGATGAACGACACGACCTGCGAACCCGCGTCGGACAGATTATTCACCGCATCCGCCGTGATAGATATAGCACCGCTCAAAAATCCAGCAAGCAGCTTGAATACAGCAAGTAAAAGATTTGCTATGATACCCACGATCGCTACCGCGCTTCCGCAGGCGCGGCGCACCTCAGGGGTGTTTTTTTCGCCGTGGCGATAGCCTTTAACAAAGGCTTTAAAAAACAGTTTAGTCATTAAATATCACTTTCTCCGCTAAAATCTGAAATATAGAAAGGGATTATATCCCGAATTTACAATATAAGCTACCGAGATCACAAGTGCTGTGATCGGTAATATCACGTTAAGCACTATAAGTGCCGCTCCCGCTCCTTCACACATTTTCCGATACAACATTCTCGGCAGAGGCGTTGCTCCGAGCATCATTATAACAATAAACGCAAGATTGCGCAAAAGCTCGTAGCCGATCAGTTCCGAATATACCTCACTGCATCCGATACCGAATAAGCGCAGCACGTATGCTCCGCCCTCGCTGAGTGTCAGAGTGTCTCCGTCGGTCGCAAAAATAACCCACCCTACCGCTATGAGAAAAAGCGCGTATATTCTTTGCAATATTCTCGGCGCTCTGCATAGAATTTTTCCTAAAAATGCCTTTTCTAAAATGAGTATCAGAGCGAAATACAATCCCCAAAGCAGGAAATTGAGCGTTGCCCCATGCCATATGCCCGTAAGCGCCCATGTTATCAGAAGATTTCGGTATGTCCTGATTCTGCCGCCACGGTTGCCGCCGAGCGGTATATATACGTATTCTCGAAAAAATGACGAAAGCGTAATGTGCCAGCGACGCCAAAACTCGGTAATACTTTTTGAAACATATGGGTAATTAAAATTCTGTGGAAAAGAAAATCCGAAAATCCGTCCAAGCCCCACCGCCATATCCGAGTATCCCGAAAAATCGAAATATATCTGCATCGAGAAAAAGAATATACCGACATATGCGTCGGCAAAGCCGTCTTTATGAGCAAAAAAGCTCCACATCTGTCCTGCGGTATTTGCAAGAAGCACCTTTTTTGCAAGCCCTGCGCAAAAGGTGCGTATTCCGCTCGCCATACCCGAAAGGCTGTGCTTTCTTTGGCGAAGCTCTGCGTCGACGTCAGAATATCTTACTATAGGTCCCGCGATAAGCTGAGGATAAAGCGTAACGTATGCGCCGAACGACACTATATCCGTGCAGGC
Source organism: uncultured Lachnospiraceae bacterium (assembly GCA_964609165.1). Taxonomy (GTDB): domain Bacteria; phylum Bacillota; class Clostridia; order Oscillospirales; family CAG-272; genus HGM12713. Next base: position 552 of record CAZSSE010000121.1, on the reverse strand, counting down.
GTCAACGCTTCTTCTGTAAACATCTATAACGTATGACATAGCCTGAAATGTATAAAATGATATTCCTATCGGCAGCTCGGGCGCAACGAACTTAAAATAGGCAAGCTGCGCAACGTTATACGTCACCGCAAGCCAAAGAAGCATCCGCGCGGCAAGTCTTTTATCCTTAAGCCTTGATATACATAGTCCAAAAGCAAAATCCACCGCCACGGTAAGCATCATCACCGGCAGAAATTTGGGCTCTCCAAAGCCATAAAAGCACAGACCGCTTACAAGCAACCAGAAATTTTTTAATCGCCGAGGCAATAAAAAATATATTGCGGTGGTCAGCGGCAAAAAGAGAAAAAGGAATTCAAGTGATGAAAAGAGCATTTCTCCCTCCTCAAAATTTATGTATCCTTCTTCTCTTTCAGGCTTTAAAGTATTTTAAGTGCTTCCTCGGCGGCACTCAAAATTCCTATTCTTCCGCTCTCATAGGTAAGTCCACCCTGAAGATATGCCGTGTACGGCTCGCGCAGCGGTCCGTCTGCCGAGAGCTCGATAGACGAGCCC
>CAZSSE010000120.1:0-4948 GCA_964609165.1 uncultured Lachnospiraceae bacterium | reverse complement strand
AGGTTATAGGTAAGGGTGGATCGGTAATACAGAAGATAGTTGCAGAATCGGGTGCTAAGGTAGACATTGACGACGACGGTATCATCTGCATCGCGGCTACTAACGGTGAATGCGCAGCCAAGGCTAAGGCTATGATCGACGCGATCGTATTCGAGCCCGAGGTTGGAGCTACCTATAGCGGTACTGTAGTTAAGATCCTTGCAAGCAAGGATAAGCCCAACGAGGACGTCGGATGCTTCGTTGAGTACGCACCCGGCAAGGAAGGAATGGTTCACATCTCCAAGATCACCACTCGCCGAATCAACAAGGTTACTGATGCGGGAATAGACGTAGGCTCTGCCGTTAAGGTCAAGTATATGGGCCTTGACAAGAAGGGACGTATGGATTTCTCGATCAGAGACGCTGAATAATTAGCAAAATCAGACGGGCTGTGGCAAATTTATTTGCACAGCCCGATTTTTAAAAAATCAGAAGGAGGATACCCGATGAAATTATCGGAACTTTTCGAGGGCGGCTCAACAGAATCGCAGAAGAAAAAAAGACTGACCTTTTATACAATATGTATAACGCTCGCCCTGCTTGCAGTTATGCTGATCCTGTTAGCTATGATCGGTATTTCAAATCTTATTGCTCAAAACGTAAACGATGGCACCGAGCAGTCCGAGCTTTCGATGAGCATCGAAAATACGATCTCCGCGTCGCTTGGAGAGGACGCCGTATATTCGGGTACTCTGCTTATACTTGACAGTGCAAACAGGTATAAGGGCGAGGACAAGACGGTTACGCTCAGAAACCACGAGGGACGCCCGAAAACAGATACTAACGGATACGTGTACACGATCAGCTCTCCGTCGGCAAATGACGATCAGGATTTTCGGGCAACGCCCGAAACGGTAGACGCATTTAATGCAATGATGAAGGATTTTTACCGCGCTTCAAGTCCTAAGGACGATAATATTTGTATCGTCAACGCTTACTCAAAGATAAATAAGGATAATATATCCACAATATACACATCAGGACATACCTTTGAGCTTGGATATTATGTAGATTATAATGCCGATCACAGCAATATAAAAACTATTTACGGTGTTGAAAAATATTCTTGGATATATTCCAACGCACACAAATACGGCTTCATAAATCTGCGTGCGTCCGACGGCTCGGGTACGGGTGTCTTCAGATATGTTGGAATACCACACGCGACCTACATCAAGACCAAGGGCATCGACTTTGAAGCTTATCTCGATCAACTCAGAGCGGCTACTGCCGCAGAGCCTCTGCTTATGAAGGTCGGAAAGACGACCTATGCCTCATATTTCGTGTCCGCCGCAGGCGAGCACTTAGTTCCCGCAGATTACGAATACATGGTAAACGGAAATAATTACGACGGATATATCATAACCGCAGAGATAACCGAAGTAAAAGCAAGCTAATAGAAAAGGTCGCTCATTTAGCCATATGCTCCGAATAACGGCTATATAATGAACAATACGGTACACCTTAAAAAGGTGTACCGTATTGTTCATTATATAAGCTATTTTTGATTTTCAAAAATTGTCCCTGATGTTATCAGCTATCAAGCTGCATATCGCCCGTCTTTATCCAGCCAAGCTTGCGGAAGATCTCGTTGAAAGCAAATGCAAATACGGCAGGAAGCACTACGCAAATAAGCACCAGACCGATCCATGTAAATGCATTCATTTCTGTTGAGTCGATAACACCTATGGGTCCCACAAGTCCGCAAGTACCCATACCTGCTGACACGCCCATACATTTAAGCTTGAATATCATAGTTGAAATAGGTCCTGTAATTGCCGCGGCAAGCGTGGGAGCAAGCCAGATCACGGGCTTCTTTACAATGTTGCCCATCTGAAGCATCGACGTACCAAGTCCTTGAGAAACGATTCCGCCCCACCTGTTCTCACGAAAGCTGACGACCGCAAAGCCTACCATCTGTGCACAACAGCCCGCTACCGCTGCACCGCCCGCAAGCAGAAAGCCCTCTGCGGTGCCGTTAGCGATCGCGGCTACGTATGCCGATTCCGAAAAGATCATAGCGCAAATGGCAGCACTTGAGATCGGGAGAGTAAGTATAACACCTACGACTACCGAAACGATAACACCCATAATAAATGGAGCAAAGGTGGTAGCAGTTGCAATAAATACGCCGAGATAATACATAACGTAAGAAACGAGCGGACAAAGCAGCCACGATGCGGCAAATCCGACGACCAACGTAACGACCGGTGTTACGAGAATATCAACCTTTGTCCTTTTTGAGACAAGCTGACCGAGCTCTGCGGCGATTATAACCGCAAAAAACGCGCCCGCAGGTCCTGCGGCATAGAATATATTCCCTACGCCCTCGTTTGCGACAGCCGCCCATTTGATGATAGCTCCATTTTGAGAAATGACCGCGCCCATAGCATTCGACATAGCACCGACGGCGGCACACGAAAAAATAACAAGCGGATCGGCCTTGAGCTTATAAGCGATAGCCACACCTATTGCCATACCCGTTGACGCCTTTGCATAGGTAGCAATTGTGTTCAGAAATTCAAAACCCGTGTACTTGCCGAGCGTAGCAAATATAGTACCTATCAGCAGAGATGCAAACAAGCCGAGAGCCATTGCACCCATTGCGTCGATAAAATATCTGTGCAGATATTTTTTTAATGTTTCCATAGTGACCTCCTTTATGAAACAATGGATAGAACTTATTGAATAAAGTATATCACACAGGGATTAGTTTTTCAAGATAAATTTTTAACATATTTGATTTTATCAAGCTAAATAGTTAAAGCATTTTGCACAAAAAACTTTATTTCTATTGACTTTAGCAAGCGTTTGAGTTATAATGTAAGATAGTAGATTATTTTTTCAAGGAGCAACAAACAATGGTAAAACTTACAGATCACGGCGTTTTTCTCGAAAACGGCAAGGTAGTTCAAAATTCCTCTGTGACTGCCGCCGAGGCAAGAAAAAACACCATAGCATATTCAATACTTAATGCGCACAACGTAAGCAACGAGGACAACGGCGACCTCCGTATAAAATTTGATGCGCTGGTATCGCACGACATAACCTACGTAGGCATCATACAGACCGCGCGTGCAAGCGGAATGACCGAATTTCCCATTCCATATGCTATGACCAACTGCCACAACTCACTTTGTGCGGTCGGTGGAACCATCAATGAGGACGACCACGTTTTCGGTCTTTCCGCCGCTAAAAAATACGGTGGGATCTACGTTCCCGCAAATCAGAGCGTAATACACTCCTACGCACGCGAGGAGCTTGCCGGATGCGGAAAAATGATACTCGGCTCGGATTCTCACACCCGCTACGGTGCACTCGGAACAATGGGTGTCGGTGAGGGCGGCCCCGAGCTTGTAAAACAGCTTCTCAGAAACACATACGACATTAAAGCTCCGCAGGTCGTCCTCGTATATCTTACGGGTAAGCCCAAAAAGGGCATCGGACCGCACGATATTGCTATTGCGCTCGTAGGCGCAACCTTCAAAAACGGGTTTGTCAAAAACAAGGTTCTTGAGTTTGTCGGCCCCGGAGTAAAAAATCTCTCTATAGATTTCCGCAACGGAATAGACGTTATGACCACCGAAACCACCTGTCTGTCATCTATATGGGAGACAGATGAGATCACAGAGCAGCATTACATCGCTCACGGCCGTCCGGAGGATTACAAAAAGCTCTGTCCGAACGGGGTTGCCTACTATGATTCGATGATAGAAATAGACCTGTCTGCTATGGAATCTATGATAGCTCTTCCCTTCCATCCCTCGAATGCTTACACGATACACGAATTTATCGAAAACGCAGACGAGATACTCGCAAGCGTTGAGGATGAGGCAAAGAAAAAATTCGGCAAGTGCAATCTTGACCTTCGTTCAAAGGTCAAAAATGGCAAGGTTCTCGCAGACCAAGGTATTATAGCTGGCTGCGCAGGCGGTATGTTTGACAGCATCGACGAGGCAGCGGCAATTCTGCACGATCAAAGCACAGGCAACGAATACTTCTCGCTTTCGGTATATCCTACGAGTGTTCCCGTTTCGCTTGAGCTCACAAGGATAGGCGTTACCGCAGATCTTCTCAGCGCAGGCGCTGTCATCAAGCCCTCGTTCTGCGGCCCTTGCTTCGGCGCAGGCGACGTACCAGCGAATAACGGTCTTTCGCTCCGCCATACCACACGTAATTTTCCCAACCGTGAGGGCTCTAAGCCCGGTGAGGGACAGTTATCCGGAGTTGCCCTTATGGACGCAAGAAGCATTGCGGCTACCGCGCGTAACGGTGGTGTTATCACTGCGGCAACAGACGTTGACTACGATTACACTCCCCACGAATACCACTTTGATAGCTCTGTATATAAAAAGAGAGTTTACTACGGATACGGCAAGGCAGATCCGTCTGTCGAGCTTATTCTCGGTCCAAACATCACCGATTGGCCCGCGCAGTATGAGCTTTCCGACAACCTGCTTGTAAAGCTCGCGGCGGTCATACGCGATCCCGTAACCACTACGGACGAGCTTATCCCTTCGGGTGAAACCTCGTCTTATCGCTCCAATCCCCTAAGACTTTCCGAATTTGCACTTTCGAGGCGCGTTCCCGAGTACGTAGGTCGCTCCAAGGCAGTGGCGGCAGTAGAGAGCGCCCGCCGTGCAAACGAAAATCCGGAGGAACTTATCAAGGCGCTGAGCGCAGTTGGCAACGCGGACGAGCTTATCAGAAATACTCAGTTTGGCTCTTGCGTATTCGCAAACAAGCCCGGCGACGGATCTGCGCGTGAGCAGGCGGCGTCCTGCCAGAAAGTGCTCGGCGGATTTGCAAACATCTGCTATGAGTTTGCCACAAAGCGTTATCGCTCCAACTGCATCAACTGGGGTATTATACCCTTTACTCTCGCAGAGGACGCTGAATTTCCCTATAT
>CAZSSE010000119.1:0-4952 GCA_964609165.1 uncultured Lachnospiraceae bacterium | reverse complement strand
GTATGCGACGTATGCGGATGGGTATATGACGAGGCTGTCGGCGATCCTGATAACGGCATTGCTCCCGGAACTAAGTTTGAGGATCTCCCCGATGATTTCGTATGTCCTCTGTGCGGAGTTGGCAAGGACAGCTTCAGCGAAGAATAATTTAATTATTACGCAAGTGCAAAAGGTCGGCGAACGTTCGCCGACCTTTTGCACTTATTCTTTTAATTCTGCCATCTCGGCAGCCGATATTTTCTTTTTACTCTTATAAGTATTTTATCAACTGTTTTCCCGCTCATATCGGCGTCCCCCGATAAAAAGCTCGCATTTGGCATTTTCGTCGTCCATTATGATCTCACCCACGCTCGGCGCGCATATTCTTCCAAAGTACGGATTTTTAATGCTTACAAGAAAAGTTGTGACCTCGGCGTCAGCCTCAGAGCGCTCGAACGACAGATCGGCACCGTGCATCTCACAGTTGATAAGCCTTAAGCCCTTACAATAGCAAAGTGGCTGAGTACCGGATATTATGCAATTTTCAAAGGTCACGTTCTCGCAATACCAACCGAGATATTCTCCCTTTACAATGCTGTTTCTTACGGTGACGTTCTTGGCGTGCCAGAAAGCGTCCTTGGTGTCGAAATTACAGTTTTCAAAGACCGAATCGGTTATGTACTGAAACGAATACTTTCCATTGAGCGAAACGTCCTTGAAATCAAGATTTTCGGCTCTGAACATAAAATATTCACCCGCAGCAGAAGTATTTTCTACCCTTATATTCTTTGAAAACCAACCAAACTCGGTGGATATTATATCTGAATCAGCAATATGTATATTTTTGCACTCCCGTAATGCCTTTATGCCATGCAGCTTGGAATTTTCGATCTCTATATCCTCGGAATACCAAAGGGCTGCGCGGCAAAGCTCGGTCATCTCGCATTGTCTGATGCTTACTCCGCTGTCGTGCCAAAAAGGATAGCGAAGATTGAAATAGCATCCCTCCGCCTGTATATTTCTGCTCTCCTTAAAAGCGCTTTCACCATCGCGTTCGCCGTCGAACCTACATTCAACAGCGCGAAGTCCGTCGCTTCCGTAAAGTGCTCTTTCCTCGTCAAAGGTCATTTTTTCAATAAGTTTCATAATAATCCCTCATTTTTATGTTCTACTACAATATTATATCACATTTTACATATATTTCAATAGATTCTATCGAAAATGATTGACTTTTTGCCTGTTGTGTGCTATAATTGTTGGGCTGAATTTTATTTTGGAGATTTTGGAGATAATTATGGGATTTATTGAGATATTGCTCACAGGAGTAGCTCTTGCCATGGACGCTTTCGCCGTTTCGATCTGCAAGGGTATAAAAATGAAAAAGCTGAAAGTATCCCATCTTGTGATAATCGCTGTTTTCTTCGGCGGTTTTCAGATGCTTATGCCGCTTATCGGTTGGCTGCTTGGCAATCAGCTTGTACAGTATATTTCACAATTCGATCATTGGATCGCATTTGCTCTGCTGGCATTTATAGGCGTAAAAATGGCTATTGAATCATTCAAGAAAGAAGATGACGACTGTGAGTGCTGCAATGACCGACTTGATATTAAGGAGCTATTTATTCTCGCTATAGCCACTAGCATAGACGCACTTGCCGTTGGAATCACATTTGCTCTCTACCCCGACGTTAACATCGTATCCTCAATATCGATAATCGGTATCGTCACCTTCATTATCTGCTCGCTCGGTGTTCTCATCGGTCATAAATTCGGTTCAAAATTCAAATCCAAGGCAGAGCTTATCGGTGGAGTTGTACTCGTTATAATCGGACTTAAGCTTCTGATCGAAGGACTTATAGCATGATAGATTCGGATAAAAAGAAAAAGGACGGTTGACCGTCCTTTTTCTTTTTGGCTAATCAGTCAACGTATACGCTAACCTGCTTTTTAGCCTTGGTCTTCTGCTCAAACTTAACCTTACCGTCGATCAGAGCGAAGAGTGTGTCATCCTTACCGATACCAACATTGTTACCGGGATGGATAGCTGTTCCTCTCTGTCTTACGATAATGTTACCTGCAAGCACTGCCTGTCCGTCAGCCTTCTTAACGCCAAGGCGCTTGGATTCGCTATCACGGCCGTTCTTGGTAGAACCTACACCCTTTTTATGAGCAAAGAACTGCAAACTAAGTCTCAACATAATTAGTTCCTCCGTTTAATGTAATTTTGTGTACGAGCACGTACTCTTGAAGCACTTATTTCAGAATCAAATATAATCGATGTCCTTAACATCAACGTCAAGAAAGTCGTAATACTCCTCACGAAGATCATTTAGCTGGTAAAAGTATGAGAGGAAAATTCCCGAAACCGCATATCTCTTGCGTTCGTCCTCTTCAAATTCCGGAAGTGCTGCCTTTGATCTTACCATTATATGCGCCGCGCCATCGTCCACCGTGTATTCCACATTTGACGCATATGCGACCTCGATGGTATTGATCACCAGCATAGTCATCGCCGATAGTGCTGAGCAGAGAATGTCGTCGCCCGCATCTGCATATCCCGTATGACCGTGCTCCTCAAAGCCGTAATAAACTCCGCCACTTCTGAAAAAAACGATCTTAGTCATTTAATCAGCCCTGAATGGAAAGGATCTGAACCTTGGTATAAGGCTGTCTGTGTCCAATCTTCTTCTTTTCGTTCTTCTTGGACTTGTACTTCATTACATAGATCTTCTTGCCCTTGCCGTTAGCAATAACCTTGCCACTGACAACTGCGCCTTCAACGACAGGTGTTCCTACCTTGAAGTCGTCTCCTGTGGAAACTGCCTTGACACCGAACTCAACAGTGTCACCCTCGTTAACGTTGAGCTTCTCAACGTAGATTACGTCGCCCTCGTTAACCTTGTACTGCTTTCCGCCTGTTTCAATAATTGCGTACACGAAAAGCACCTCTCTTTCTTTTAGTCTCGCTAAGACGGGCGGCGACAAGCACACTTATAAAGCCCGCCAATTATGCGGCATTATATTATACCATAGCTCTACTCGGTTTGTCAAGTGTTTTTTTACAGAATTTCCGATTTTTTTTGCATTTTTCACATATAACATTCAGCTATGATGTCAAGCAGCTCTTGCTTGGTCACGTCATCGGCAAAGGACGCGCGAGCCGAGTTTTCAAGCAAAGCTCTCTTTTCCGCCTCACCAAGCTCAAAGCTATTACATATAAGCTCAAGCTCTTTTTGTGCTGTAGTGGCGGATACGCTTCGGTTATCACTGTTCACGGTTACGAATATTCCCTTTTCCATAAACAGCCTTATTGGATATTCCGAAATATCGTTAAATACCGCCGTCTGCAAATTGCTTGTGGGGCAAAGCTCCAGTGGGATCGACATACGCGCAAGTGTGCTCATAGCCTCAAGGCTTTCGCACGATCGAACTCCGTGTCCTATACGACGCGCGCCCATCTTTATTGCGCTTAGCACGCTCTCTGCCGAGGCAGCCTCTCCTGCGTGGATCGTAAACGGAATATTGTTTTTCGCTGCCAGCGAAAAAAGCGATGCGAAATTGTCGGTTGGATAATCCGCTTCATTTCCCGCAAGGTCAAGTGCCAAAACTCCTTTGCCGAGAAATTCCGTTGCAGCTCGCACAGTCTGCTCGTTAAGCTCTCCGTTGGCATCGCCGCGCATACAGCAAAGTATAAGTCCGCCTCTAAGCGATGCTCGCGTAAAGCCGCGTATTGCGGCGGCAACTATCTCGCTTTGCGAAAGTCCCTTACTCATATGAAGCTGTGGCGCAAAGCGTATCTCGGCGTATATGCAGCCCTCATCCGCAAGCTCATTGCAAAGCGTATACATACCCTGCTCAATACTTTTTTCGCTTTGCAAAAGCGAAAGCGGAAAATCAAATTTTGTAAGGTATTCGCCGAGATTTGTGCACTCGGGGCTTACCGTAAGCATAGCGCAAAGCTCGCTGTCATCCTCTGGAATACTGATACCCTCAAGCAAAGCAAGCGCACTGGCATTTTCTATCGACAGTGAGCCGTCAAAATGGAGATGAAGGTCTATTGATAAATTCTTTACCACAGCTGCTCCTTATCTGAACTCGGTAAGATCTTCCTTGAAGATTGCTGTACGCATAATAGAGTAGTGCTCCTGCATAGGATCTCCCGCAAGTATTCCGAGATATTTGCGAAGTCCCGTAACTATAAGCTCGGGGTTGAGATATTCGGTCGACGACGCACGAACGGTAGTCTTTATATCGATACTATCCGTCGCGGCATTGTACTTAACGCCAACCTCCCTGATAAGAGGAATTATATCGATCTCCTTCTCTCCTGACTTGCTTTTTTTCGTTAGTGTCATAGGAGAGGTAGTCAGCGCGCATCCGATTTCACGAGCCATCTGCGTATCCGCTCCATTTGTGTGAATACCTATATCGTAAGACGCCCACGCTATCTCCGAAAAATCGTTTTCGGGCAGATATGCCTCGGTTATATAAAATTCGTCGGTCATTTCCGCATTAAGTCTTTCCTTGATCTCCTCGCACGACATATCACGGTCTATCCGTATATCGAGATATTCGCACACGCTTTCTGTTCCGACGCTGAGTGGGGTCGAAAATACAAGCTTGATATGAGGATTGAAGCCCTTAGTGTACCACACAGGTAGGCAGGCGCGATTGATTATGCGGTTAAATGCTGTCTGCAAGTCAAGATGCGAGATATACTGAAGCTTTCCCACCTTGCAGAATTTAAGTCTGACAGTTCTTGGCGGAACGAGCTCGGGAAGCGCCTTTACACGCTTCTTTTCTGTCAGTTTTCCGTTTGCTTTGCTTTCGGGCAACACGTTCTTTCACCTCCAAGTCGGTTTGCGCCGCAGCCGCTGCACTTTTCACGGCAATTCGGCGTGGTATTTTCTGCATATGCACGGTCGCGCTCACGGCGCAAAAACTCCTTGGTTACACCGCAGTCGATAATATCC
>CAZSSE010000118.1:0-4991 GCA_964609165.1 uncultured Lachnospiraceae bacterium | reverse complement strand
ACGCATAAGTAATACCCATTACCGCAGTCATACATGCCAATACGATCAAGCAAGCTATTACAGCTATCCTACTTATCTTTTTCTTGTTCACGATCAAATTCTCCTTTACGTAAATTTATTGCAACGCTTCTTTTTCAAAAAGCACAGCAAACCCTGATAAAATTATTTGAGTAAATTACCTTCAGACCTCGTGCTCGGAGCTATGCTCCTCAGCAGATGTCTCGACTGCAGGCGAAGCATCGGCACTCGGCTCTGTCGGCTGCGGAGCCTCGGAGGAATTTTCGAGCTTTGCAAGTCTGAGCCTAAGCTCCTCAAGCTCCTTATCCTTCCTTGCCGCCTCCTCAGCTGCCCTTTGCTTTTTATCTGCGCTGAAAACCCCGACGATCTTAATTATCTCAAGGAAGATAATAATAAGACAAGGAACTATCAGAATAAAGATTATTCCCACGGGAGATTTCAGCAAATTGATTACAAATCCGAGCAGGAACGATTTTGCCGTCACCTCACCGATAACGTAATTCGTGTTGCCTACTATCGAAGTGTCGATAACCTGCGTAAGCTGATCCGAGTCGGAATTTTTATTGTCACCCTCAAGCCTTATTATGTATCCACCGCCGGGCTTTTCGGATATTTCGGTGATACGATGAGTGATAGTCACCTGTCTGTCATAGACGTATTTAAAGGTAAGGACATCTCCCGCCTCAAGACTTGAGTACCACTCGTCAGCCTTTGCCTCGTCCTGCGGCATCGTCTTTATGAAAAGCAACGTACCGACAGGCAGACTTTTTATTTTAAAATCCGACACATCGGTCAGCTCACATTTAGCCATAGAATCGGTAGTAACAACACGCATCTGGTATCCGAATATCTCGGCAGCTCCGTCAGCGTCCTTTTTGGAAAAGACTGTTACCAAAACCGAAAATATGCAGATCGCAAGAAAAAGATATAACAGTATGTTTGATACAATGCCGACTATCTTTTTTGCTTTAACGTTGCTCATATGCACTCCTATAATCACAAAATTAATTATTCGCTTGGATATTTACGTCAAAATTCAGCTCGCAGTCAGCGGTATTCACCGACGTGCCGCGTGGTATATAATACACGACCGTTACGTCGGTAGCCTCTTTTTTTGCGAGAGTGCAATCAAAGCTGATCGCCGCTCCGTCGAAAAGCGAGGCAAGCGATCTGTCGCATACAGTCTGACCGTCAACCGTGATCTTTGCGTAAACGTCGTCTCGGTGCTTATTTTTATTCGCCTCAAAGAACGAAAACGAAACCCTGTAATCTCCCTCCACTTCACTTACGAGCGAGACGGTATATTCCTCTTTTCTGTCCCTGAGGTCGGGATTATTGAAGCTGATCGTCTCGGTAATTCCCCGAGTGAGCTTGACCTTTACGTGGTTTGCATCTCCCAACGCAGAGATCATACAAAAGGATGCGATCGCAACAAGCAGGATCATCAAGCTCAATACTATAATTGCGATACGCATAAAAGTTTCTGTTCGCATTAGTTGTCTCCTGTTCTCGTGGGGTGCCGCCATAACGGCATAAAGCCTCTACACCGTAGAGCTTTTGTGAGAATATCGAAACCTACAAAACCTACATATACATATAACATTTTAGCACATATAAATTTATTTGTCAATAGAATTGTACGATTTTCCCCGCACCTGAACGATTTTATGCAATAGCCGTATAAACGAAACACATATCACCCTGTAGGGATCGGCGTCCTCGACGATCCCTACAGGATAATATATATTTTGTTTCTTCAGATGATATGGTATATTTTCGTATTCTTGTTTGAAATACGGCATTGTCAAGTGTATCCCACTCCCCGTGGGGAGTGGGATAGGTTAATTCAAATCAGTTTACAGCTATACCTGTCATGGTTGTATTGGTAATATTAGCAGTTGTGTTTGTACCGTATTTTATAACATCAATGCTGCTAAAGCTACCGTTAACAGTAACACCGGCACCACTTGCGACTTCAGCGTTGAAGGTGTTACCTTCAGCAATAAGAGTAACTTCAGTGTTGTTATTGGTGGTGATATTTATAGCGGTAGCAGAGCTGCTTGTAGCCTTGATATTAAACGTACAGTTCTTTACGGTGATAGTTCCTTTTACGTAGTTGTTAACATCAATGGGAGCACCGTTTGTAGTAGCATTGAAGGTACAATTTTCAAAGATTGCTTCGACCTGAACATATTTATCGCTAGTTCCCCAGAAATATACCTGTGCATTGTCAAAGGTGCAGTTCTTGAAAACTATTACAGTTTTTGCATATTGAACGCTTGTATCCGAATAATAATCAGTACCTACCTGAACTACTTGCTCAAGTCTATCGGTACCCCAATTCGAAGAACTACTAAACTTTTCATTCAAAAAATGTACGTTCTCAAACGTAACCTCGCTACCCGCTGTGTTAGAAGGCTTTACGTGAATTTTACCGAACGAGCTGCTTGCAGGAATATAATAAGTACCGTTCTTCATTGTAAGATCGGCATTATTGGAAAGATCATAAGAATACGTTGCCTCAAAGGTGTTGCCGTTGAGATCAAGGCTTGTATTCTTAACGATGTTCTGTTGGTCTCTATTCTTATCAAGTCCCCACTTAACGTCGGTCGGAAGTGTAACGGTTGCGCCCGACGTTTCAGCACCGGTAATTGCGCTCGCAAGATCAAAGTTAACCGTCCAAGTGCCGTTTTCGTTATTTATAACAGAATAGCCCGGAGCGCTATCAACGAACGTGGAGGGATCTTCATCAAAAGTACCGCCTCTTATCTTAAGATTTCCCCAACTCCAAACGGTACCGAAGCCATACTGTTCTCTTTCTGTACCTTCGGAGAAATTACCGCCGTTGATAATTGCGGTTGCGTTACCCTGTACCAATACAGCAGCACCGTTGTCAGCATTGGTTTGGTTGGGGCCTATGAACGTACCGCTGTTAATTATAAGCTCAGAAGCTTCGCTTGCGCCGCCAACGTTGACAGCGTAGAGAGTGGTGCCGCTCGCTGCAAGTTTAACGTCGTATTCACCGCCGTTGATAACGAGCTTACCGCCCTCAACGCGAACACCGTGACGTGCGGAGGATACGTTTACGTTGTTAAGTGTAGCATTACCGCCGTTAAGCTCGATAGCACTTACGTCTGCATCATCGTTTGCTACGCTACCGTTGCTCAGCTTAAGATTTGCATTGTTTGAAACAACGATGTTACCTGCGATCTCATAACCGCCAAGATCGATAGCTATATCGTTTACGACTTCAAGAGCATTGTTGAGCTCGATGTCATTTACGAGAGTGAGCTCGGTTGCGCCTGCCTCAATAGCAGCAAGGATCTGCTCCTCGGTGGAAGCCTCTTCTACAACAGCGTTAGCCTGAATTGCCTCAACTGCGAACGAAATGCTTGCTTCCTTATTCTGGTAGTCGTTGCCGGCACCCATGGGAAGCTCGATCTCTACAGGGAGAGTTTTGGTATTACTATTGTAAGGAATATACTCGGTAGCCGCGGAGGTATCCTGCCATTCACCGCTGATAGCGCTGACCTCGTCCTCCTTGTTGTACTGCCAAAGCGTCCAGCCAAGGTCAGCAAGAGCTTCACCGTTGCTGGTTACTTCAAGAGCATCAAGACCTTCCTTGTTAACAGTCCATGTGATCTTGTACATAATGTCAACATTGCTTTCGTTTTCAACGTTGATGTTGAAGGTTGCCTTGTCGCCGGGTGTAACGTTTGTAAGAGTAAGATTTGTATCTTCATCAAATGTTGCAGTACCGCCGTTTGCAAACTTGCCTGCCTCCTGCTCAACGCCGAGCGAGCTTGTAGCAAGGCTGCTCTCGTCAATGGTGGCTACGAGCTTTACCTGACCTGATGTAACTGCGATGTTAACGTCGCTTTCGCTTGTAAACAAAGCGAAGGTTGCGCCTGCGATCACACTAAAGCAAAGAGCAATAGTAAGAATCGAGGCAACTAATGTCTTTTTCTTCATGTTGGTGTTCATTTTGAGAATACCCTTTCTTAAAATTATTTTTTGGACTTAGATTTTGACGAGCTGCGATCAAGCCCTGAAAATCACGGTTCGTTTTACTGCACTCCGACGATGTATTATGCCGTCGCGGAGGCGTCAGTAGCAGTCTCGGTGGGAGCTTCCTCCTGAACAGCTCTGACAGTGATGTCAAACTCTACAGACTGACCCTTTGCAAGATTGTTGATCGCTGCATCAAGATCAAGAAATTCTACTCTGATCGTAAATGCGTCGATCTGATCTTCCTCAATGGTCATATTCCCGCCGGTAATAACGAACGTGTTGCCATCCTTGCAATCGCTGAGATAGCGTTGCTCGGTCGTGTTGTCGGCATAGGTTACGGTTATCAGCATCTGCTCGGCAAGTGCATTGGAAACGCTCGGGGTCATTTCATTATCGTATCCCGCTATAAGGTCAAGCGTGACCTCATAGTCGAATGCAACGTCACCCTCGTTCGTAAGCTCGAGATCCGCCTCAAAATAAGTTCCGGGAACTATTTTCAGCCCCTGCACAGCCTCGCCGAATATACCCACCGATGTTGCCTCTGTAAAGTCTTTGTCCTCGTCAACCGTTACAGTTACGAATCTTCCGCTGTCGTCAAGCTTGGTGTAGATTAGGTTTGTTCTGACAAGCTGAGCTTTGAACTTACCTACCTGAAGATGGTTCTTTACTACTGCCGTTTCACTGAAAAGCGCATAAGTAACTCCAGCCACCAAAGCAACGCAGACAATGAGTGCCGTAAATGCTAAGATCAACGAGATCTTTTTTTTCGACAATCCAAATCCTCCCTTCTTTCAGAATACATAGTGTAACGCGCAACTCTTGAAGTTTGAAGTTAAAAAAATCAAGAGCATTGCACCTGCGTTGATCAGTCGTGCATAGGATTTTTTACATATTTCCTATATCACGCCATTTCAACTCCTGTACAGTATGACATTTTAGCACAATAAGTTCCTCTTGTCAAT
>CAZSSE010000117.1:0-5020 GCA_964609165.1 uncultured Lachnospiraceae bacterium | reverse complement strand
GCCCTTTAGTGCGTTGTCCATACATACGACGGTAAGAGAGAGATTTTTTATCCGCAGATCGTCCTTTGAATGAATACCGTTATTATTCTCCGATAAGACCGTAAGCTCGCCCTTGCCGCAAATTTCAAGATCAACATTGGAATGAATTGCCCCCGAATAAAGAGCTTCTTCCGCATCGTCTATAGCGTCACGCATATCGTAAATATAATTTTTATAGCCGCTCTTTGACGTAATCGAAGCTTCATCGCCGCTTAGTACGGTTATCGGGTTGATGCTTGTACTGACGACAGAAAGCCCTTGAAGCTCAAGATCAAATTTATAACCGTCGCCCGTATCTATTATAATGCTTCCGCTGAGCTTTCCCGATATAGAATAAACACTGTCCTCACCCACAGATGAAAATTTAACAACGTTATCCTCTATGCTGTAGCAATCCTTTGTTCCTGAAATACAATTTATCTGAAGGTCGACAATATCCTCTTCAAAGTACCCGTCGTAGGTTCCAATATCCTCAATAGCCTCGCCAAACGATGAGCTATCGTCTCCGAGGTCTGCTACGCTTATCAGAATTTCATCACTGCTCGCACCGTTTTGCGGACCATCCTGATTTTTCGAGCATCCCGTAAGCATCAGCACAAAAATAAGAAATACCGATATTATTTTTAAATTCATTTTCATAGATTACAACTCCTGTACGTTTTAAGCAAAGCTTATCAACCATTCTACGATCATATTGTAGCACTTTAAACTAAAGATTAACTAAAGAAATTATTTTATGCTCCATAAAAAAATTTTAATGTTATTGACTTTTTATAGCAATTATGATATGATATTTTCAGTGAGTAAGCTACATTTAAATAAGCATAACAACGTAAGGAGATAAAAATGAACAAGATATTAGAAAAAAAAGGCTTTATATGCGATATGGACGGAGTTATATATCACGGCAACCAAATTCTTGACGGCGTAAAGGACTTCGTAAATTGGATGCTTGAGAACGACAAAAAGTTCGTATTTCTTACCAACAGTCCCGAGCGCACCCCACACGAGCTGAGCATGAAGCTCGAACGAATGGGGCTGTCGGTTTCTGCCGATCACTTTTACACGAGTGCTATGGCTACCGCCGAGTTTCTCAGCTCACAGGCACCCGGATGCACCGCATACGTTATAGGTGAGGCGGCTTTCGCAAAAGCGCTTTACGATCACAAAATTTACATGAACGACATCAATCCCGACTACGTAGTTATAGGAGAGACCAGAACCTACAGCTTTGAGAAGATCGAAAAAGCGATTGAGCTTGTAAACAAGGGAGCAAAGCTTATCGGCGCAAATCCCGACACCGTGGGAGTTACCGAAAAAGGCATTATGCCCGCAACCGGCTCGCTCATTGCTCCTATTGAGATAGCCACGGGCAAAAAAGCGTATTTCGTAGGTAAGCCCAATCCGCTTATGCTCCGTCACGGACTTCGTATCCTTGACTGTCACAGTGCCGATATTGCATTCATAGGCGACAGAATGGACACAGATATTATCGCGGGAATTGAATCAAACATAGATACAGTCCTCGTACTCAGCGGAGTTACCTCGCGTGAGGATATAGATAACTTCCCCTACCGTCCCAAATACGTTCTTAACGGAGTTGGAGATATTATAAAATCAAAATAATTTTTGGAGGTATTATAGAATGAGCCTGTTTTTCAATTACGTTTATTTTGACCTCAAAGGCGACGCAATATCTCTCGCTTCGAGTTCAAAAATAAACTCTGACACTAACGGCTATGCGTTAAAATATGCAAAAAAGATCATTTCCGAGCTTAACGGAAGCACGCCTATGGATATTTCTCTTTCCGTTGGCATTCCCGAGTCGGTAAAGTGCACAGCAAAAGAGCTGTATGCAGATAACGCCGAGGCATATGCGCTTGTTATATCCGAAAAAATAGAGCTTTTCGGTGCCAGTGAAAATGCGCTTATCTTTGCTGTATCGACTCTTAATCAGCTTTTAGAGGAAAATGAGCTTCGCAAAGGAACAATTTTCGATTATCCCGACAAAGCCGTCAGAGGCTACCGTGTATTCATCCCCGGACGCAAGAGCTTCAAGGCTTTTTGCGAGGTAGTCGATTCAATGGTATACTACAAGTACAATTCGATAATCCTTGAGGTCGGCGGTGCTATGGAATACAAGCACCATCCCGAGATCAACGAAAAATGGGTGGAATTTTGTAAGGAAGTACATAAAAGCCCTTACGAGGCTCAGAGAATACAGCATCAAACTCATCCCGAATGGTTAAAAAATTCCATACACGCCGACAACGGAGGCGGAGAATTCATCACACAGGAGGAGCTTTCAGAGCTTCTTGACTACTGCCGTGAAAGAGGTCTTGAGGTTATACCCGAAATTCCCTGCCTTAGCCATTCAGACTATATAGTTATGGCGCATCCCGAGCTCAATGAACGAGTAGAGGACACATACCCAGATACCTACTGTCCATCAAATCCAAAGACATATGAGCTGCTTTTCGATATTATGGACGAGGTAATAGAGGTATTCAAGCCCAAGTACGTTCATATCGGTCATGATGAGATGTACACTCTCGCGCAGTGCGACCTCTGCCGCGGCAAGGATCCCGTCGATCTTTACGTAGGCGATATAATCAAGATAAACGATTATCTTAAGGCGCGAGGAATACGCGCTATTATGTGGTGTGAAAAGCTCTTCCAAACTCACATCAGCGACGAGTGGCCCGGCGGCGGATCGGCCATGCCCAAATGGGGCGTTCCGGCACTTTACAACTGCCGCGGCAGGATCCCCAAGGACGTGCTGTTACTTCACTGGTATTGGAGTTTAGTTGACTTTGAGGACGAGCAGGCGGTAATCGATCTGGGCTACGAAATGCTCTTCGGAAACTTCGCCGCTATATCTTTGGATGACTACAGAAAGCACAGTACACGCATAAACGGAGGATTTTGTTCAAACTGGGGTTCGTTTGAATACCCATATATGCAGAGAAACGGACAAAATCTTTCATTGGTATGCAACGCATATGTATTTTGGAACAGCAATTATGATTCCGATCAGAAAAGTGAGCTTTTAAAGAAGGCTTCAGAGCGACTTCATTCAGATTACTTAAAGAACTTCTGCCTTGAAGCAAGCTCGCTTATTGAGATCGAGCATACGACCACTGCTTACATCAAGCACCTTCCCTTCTACGATGGATATTTTATTGTAGATGATGAGTGGTTACTTGGAAATTACGTCGTAAGTTACGAGGACGGAACGACTGCTAAGCTTCCCGTCCTTTACGGAAACAATATCTGTCACTGCGGCTCACAGGCAGACACGGGTGATGATATGGTTACAAACGACTGCTCGTGCGAGGCAATCGGCGCTTCTCTTCCCTTTGAATGTGAAGGACAGATCTGGTACAAAACTGTGTTTGTAAATCCTTATCCCGATAAGATCATCAATAATATCGAATACGTCAAAGAAAAGGATTATGACGTACTGACGCGGTCGATCAAATATTGATCTGCCCGAGTGAAGCTCAATACGTAAAAATGAGTTGGAACGAAAACCGTTCCAACTCATTTTTTATTCAAACGTCTTGTCTGCCCTCAATCGCTCTTCCAAGCGTTACTTCATCGGCATATTCAAGATCCGAGCCTACGGGAATACCGTATGCTAAACGTGTTACCTTAATGCCGAGCGGCTTAAGATATTTTGAGATATACATAGCCGTGACCTCTCCATCGGGTGTGGGATTTGTCGCTACGATGACCTCACGCACATCCTCGCTTCCGACACGCGCTATCAATTCGGAAAATCTGATCTTATCGGGAGTAATACCGTTTATAGGAGATATAACCCCGCCAAGCACGTGGTAAACGCCCTTAAACTCTCTGACCTTCTCTATAGACATAACAGATCTAACGTCCTCAACAACGCAAATAAGTCCCCTGTCACGGGTATCATCCTCACATACCGAGCACAGCTCTCTGTCGGTAAGATTTCCGCACACAGGACATTCATGTATCTTCTGTTTAGCCTCTATTATGGCATTTGCAAAATCCTCGACAGCCTCTGCGTCAAGCTCTATGACAGAAAAAGCCATTCTCATGGCTGTCTTTCTGCCTACGCCCTGCAATCTGCCGAACTGCTCTGCCAAGCGCATAAGCGCCTCGATATGCTCGGTCATCCGATCAGAAAAGTCCGGGCATACCCATATTGCCCGTGATCTTGGACATTTCGGTGCTGTTTGTGTCATCAACGCGCTTTATTGCCTCGTTAACCGCCGCAACAAGAATATCGGAAAGCGTCTCAATATCGTCGGGATCCACGATCTCAGGCTTTATATCTATCGAAAGGATCTCCTTTTTACCGTTGATCTTTACTCCGACAACACCACCGCCTGCGGAAATATCATATTCTCTTTCGTCAAGCTCTGCCTGAAGCGTCTCCATATCCTCCTGCATCTTCTGCGCCTGACGAAGCATTGCGTTCATATTCTGAGGGCCGCCCCCATTCCCTTCGGGATGTTTGCTCTCATTGTTATTTCTCCTTATATTTTTCTAAATATTTTAATCCAGATTAAATTCATCGAGGTCAGAAATACTGTCCTCATTTCCCTCAAATATTCCGAAGACCACATCCGACGCCGCTATGCTCCTTTGACCTACAGTGCATATTGCCACTCGAAGTGCCTCTCGTATCTCCGGCTTGTCCACCATAGAGCGTGCAAAATCGTTTGGAAATCGAATATACACCTTATCACCGTCGGTCAGCGCCTTTGCCATTCTCAAAAAGCCGAGAGCTGCTCCGTTATCGCCGGCAGCCTTATCGCATATTTCGCTCCATCCACGTAAAGCCCTCAGCTCTGAGCTGATACTAACGGGAGCTTCCATAGGCTTTGCCGTTTGCTCCTCATTGACGTTTGAATCACCCCTTGAAGGCTCGCTTACCACGCGCTCCTCTACCTGCGACACCGAAGCAGGTAGAGGAGCGCGTGGTAAGCGAGCCTTCAAG
>CAZSSE010000116.1:0-5354 GCA_964609165.1 uncultured Lachnospiraceae bacterium | reverse complement strand
ACTTTTGGTTGCTATTTCTCTTTTTATTTGTCACCTATCAATTGTATCATAACAGCAAAGCCACTTTGACTACACTTCGGAATCAATAGCTTTCCCGACACTCACCGAAAAAGAAAAACTGCCGTCACTTGACAGCAGCTCTCTTTCGGACGGTATTCTGTTATTCCACGCGCTCGAACGGTTCGGCGGCATTGCCCGTTGCGCGATAAAGATGAACATTGGTATACTGCCCCTCGTCATCGCATCCGTGCTCTGAAAAATAATAATATCCGTTGCCAAATGAATAAATTCCCGTCGATCCGTGTGGGAAATTATTGCCATATATACCGTCCGAGCAAAGCCCCTCACGCTTCAGCGAGAGCTCACGTATGGGCTCGCCCGTCGCTCTGTGCGTGCTATCCCTCGGTGCTTGCGCTCCGTCGATAATATACATACTGTAATTCGGAAAACAGGGCTTTGAGCCATTATATACCGCCGCTAAAAAGTCTCCCGTATAGGCATCGTACTCCAAATTCTGTACGCCAAAGGTAGTATTACCCGTATACAAAAAGAATTTCTCCCGTGGCTTCTCGGGTCCGCTCTTGTGCATATTGCTCTGCGATAGCGGCTTTGCCGATTGCTCCCACCAGCCGTCAGTATCATAGCAAAGAATGACCTGATAATCGTTGTCGCTTCTGTCGAGATCAGAATAAATTCCGTAGCAGATAAATATTCTGCTCTTTTTGCCCGCATCGCCGGGTATCACGCCGAACGACGTTCCGTCAATGCCGCTACAGGCATATTTATGGGGCTTTCCACCCTCGCCTGCGCCATTGTAATCATCGACAACCTCACGCAGATAAACGCACCGCATAATACCGTCCTTCTCTGCCGACATTCCGATGCGTTCTATTTTATCAACGTCGAATATTGCGCAGTAAAAAGCGTCGTCAAAGCGTCCCTCCATACCGAGGGAGGCGAGTATGCCTCTACCGATCGAATCATTTTTAAACTCAAGCGAGCCGTACACTCTGCCGTCAGCCTCATTATACGCGATGCAGCCGAGATGTCCTATAAGTCCTTCGACCGTGCCGACGATATTGCCGTCAAGATCGGACTTTACAAGCATAGTCGTAAACGAATAGTAAATATATCCGTTCTTCACGTCAACCGCTATACCCTGACAGTGACATTTTCCAAAGTGTCCCGAAAAAATGCTTTTGGGAATATTATTCATCACTGCCCTCCAAAGCTCAAAAACTCAAAATATCTCTGCCAATCCTCGCGGCTCATATAATGCGTGCCGCGGCGCAGATGATAGCCTATCTCTCCGTCATTGTATCGCTTATCGGTCACGGGCAGCTCATCGTCAGACACAAAGCCCAAGCCGCCACGCTCACGGTAAAACCGACTTGCCGCAACGCACGAGAGATATTCGTTTGTCGAATACGCCCAATTATCCTCAAGCGCGCTCGCAACGTAGACCCTGTGAGGATAGTTAGCCGCAAGAAGAAAATGCTGGTCAAACGGCATAGTTTCCTCGTTGCCGGCATATTTATAATAATTCTTACAGAACCAAAACGGAAACGTTCTGCATATCGCCGCAATATCCTCTCCACCCGTCCCGCGAGCTATCGCCGCGCCGCCGCAGCCCGAATCGTTAGAAATCGCGCAATAAAATCTCTCGTCAAGTGCGCCCGCCAAAAGCGCGGTCTTTCCAAGACGTGAATGTCCTGCTACGGAGATACGCGCAGGATCAAGCTCCTCTCGCGTCTGCGCATAATCCATTACACGCATAGCCGCCCAAGCCCATATGCCTATCTTGCCGCAACCGTCGTCATCTCTTTCTCCGCCGTCATATATCAACGATGCAATTCCGTTCTCAAAATCTCCGTCGTCAGAGCTTACATTTCTGTAGCAAAATGAAAGAACAGCAAAGCCGTTGTTGATGATCTCCTCGGTGGGCTGATACTTGTGCGGCACCTCGGGGCCGAAATTTATATGTATAAAGGCAGGGCTGCCCTTTTTGTTTTTGGGATAAACAAAAGAAACGGGAAAGGTAAATTCTCCTCTCGCACTTTTGCAATTAAAAGCCATGTGTTCAAATATCGCATTACCCGCCGCAAAATTCTGCTCTACACTCTCGACCGACACCTCGACCGAAATATCAACGTCGGGAAAATATCCGTATTCCTCCCGCAAAAGCAGATCAAGTATCTCTTTTTTACTCTTTCCCTCAAGCGAGGGAAGTCTGTCTGAAAGCTTCATAAAATCCTCTCACCTATGTATTTTCGACTGCTGCGCCTTATAATTCTGCGCACCGTGATAAAAGTGTTAATTCTACGGTAAAATTATACACATCAACTCACTTCAGATCGATCGTCAAGACTGCGTCTGCAAGCTGCTCGCAGGTCGCGTAGATCTTAAGCTCGCCCGCGCTCCTGCCAACCTGTACGGCTACTCCTATTCTGCCCGCACGCATCTGTCGCGAAGGCTCTGTTACGGGATTATGGTCGCACACATCCGAGCCTGTTCCCAATATTTTACCAAGCGCATTGCAATGGAAGCGTACAAAGGGCGACGCCGTGGGCACCTCTCTGCCCTCCGCATCAACGCAGTAACAGGTAACTATAGCAACGTCACGACCGTTAGCCTGCCCGATCCTGTTGTCCAAGCGAAGCTTAAGTGCCGTAGCTCTGCCTGTAGTAACACGCTTATCGGTAGCAACCGTCTTGCCGTTGCGGCGCGCATCTACGCTAAGCTCGCCCGCCTCGTATGGAACGCTCCATTCTCCGTGTCCGTATTTTTCTATCTCCCGAGCTCCGAGACTCTTGCCGTTGAGGAAAAGCTCCAGCTCCTCACAGTTGGTGTATGCAACTACCCGGATCTTTTCTCCCTCTCTGCCTTCAAAATTCCAATGCGGCATCAAATGCACCATAGGCTCGTCTGTCCAATGCGACTTGTTTTGATAGAATGCGTCCTTTTTCTGCATATAGAGGTCTATCGCGCCTGACTGCGAGCAAATTCGCGGCCACGTGGTTTCGCCCCTGTGCTCAAATGCGATCCACTGATATCCGCCAAGCACCCATTCACGCTCGCAAAGGAATTTCCACGTTTTCTCTCTGCCCAAGAACCATTTATCAGACGAATCCTTGTCATAAGCACTAACATATCCCGTTGTCATTGCCGTATCATCGTACCACCCGCGGGTCGTGCTTGACGCGCAACACTCGGACGCAAACACGGTCTTGTTCGGATACTTTCTATGAACCATATCATATTTATTGAGATTATAATTTATTCCGATTGAATCAAGCTCGTCGCAAACCGTAGCAACGTCCGGCTCGTTACTTACGGCAGTCATTACTACCCTTGAGGAATCAAGCTTGCGTATGCGGCTCATCATTGCCTTGCATATGCGCCTGCCCTCCTCGGTTACGTGGTGCGGCTCCTCGTTGCCGGCCGACCAGAACAGAACCGACGGACGATTTCTGTCACGGCGAACGAGCATCTCAAGCTGCTCCATGCTTTCCTCGGACGACGAGAACCAGCGGGTCTCATCCATAACGATAAATCCAAGCTCATCAAGAGCATCCATGGTTGCCTCGGGGTGAGGGTAATGGCTTGTCCTGTATCCGTTCGCACCCATTTCCTTGATAAGCTCGACCTTATAGCGAAGCACGTTATCGGCTACCGCCTTACCCGTAAGACCGAGATCCTGATGTGCGCACACGCCCTTGATCTTTACGTGCTTACCATTGAGAAAGAGTCCCTTTTCGGCGTTAAGCTCAAATACACGGCATCCA
This sequence comes from uncultured Lachnospiraceae bacterium, assembly GCA_964609165.1. Lineage (GTDB taxonomy): Bacteria > Bacillota > Clostridia > Oscillospirales > CAG-272 > HGM12713. The sequence goes on along the minus strand of CAZSSE010000116.1, from coordinate 1,569 downwards.
AATCGCGTATCATAGCTGTCGGTCAGCGATCCGTCAACGTAAACGTCGGTTCTGAGCGTGTAAAGATATGGATCGTCAATATCCCAAAGATGCACGTTACGAAGCACAGCAGCGTATTTGATCTCGCTCTTTTCGCGAAGAGCAATATCGCCTGCGCCCTCAAGCGTAAGCACCGCGTTGCCGTCCATACCGCAAACAGTGCTGACCACGCGAACACTTACATCCTCATATCTGTCGTTGCGCACAGTGCTCTCAACCGAAATATCCCAATCGCCGTCCTCGCGCTTTCTCGGAAGCACGTAAACACCCCACAGATCAATAGCTACCGTGTCAGTTTTGTTTAGCCATACGTGGCGGTGTATTCCCGCGCCCTCGTACCACCAGCCCTCGTGATGAGTGCTCTCGACGTAGACCGCAAGCACGTTCTTTTTACCGCCGAACTTAACAACATCGGTAATATCAACCTCAAAGGAATTGTAGCCGCAGAAATTGTGCTTCAGTATAATACCGTTCACAAACACCGTCGCATATGTAGCCACAGCCTCAAACAAAAGCGTCAGCCGCTTATCCTTGTCGGCGTCGTCAAGATAAAATTCCTTTCTGTACCATGCATTCCCGTATTTGAAAAATCCGAGCGTGTTATTTTGCTCGGGATCGGGAGCCTGACCGATTATGTAATCGTGCGGAAGCGTTACGGGATACCACGGATCAAGCGATACCTCGCGATCGGTGCGATAGTTATCACACGCGCCTATATAGTTTATGGAAGCAGGGCCCCAGAGCATAGTCTCGGTCTTTGACTGCATATAGATCGGTCCCTTATCAACGGGTATACGGTTGTCAACGTCGCCCGGATGGAATATCCAATTATCGTCAAAAAGAATTTTTTCTCTCATTTTTTCGTCCTTCCTTTTTCAAGAATATAACAATCAAATTATAGCACAGTTTTTTTCTAAAGACAATACCTTTGCGGATTTTAATTTATATACTAATATTAAAGCACAAATTCGGATATTTTTCAATACAAAAAACGATATTTTAAGATCAGAAAAATCAGATTTTTAAATTTAGCAAAAATTATCAAGCATATAATCATTACTGCTGTCAAAACTAACTTTGAACGGAAATCACCGTTTCAAAGGAGGAATTCTCATGATTATGGATAGAATTGCCTTGATAATCACGATAATCGGTGCACTCAATTGGGGCAGCATCGGTATATTCGGATTTGACATCGTTGCGTGGATAGGCGGCGGTCAGGACGCGCTTTTTAGCCGCATTGTCTACACCGTGGTAGCCCTTGCGGGTATCTGGTGCGTTTCGCTTCTCTTCCGCGCACGCGAAAAATTCGAGGCTCTTGACGAGTAAAATATAAAAGCAATACCGCCTTGCCGAGCAAGGCGGTATTGCTTTTGAAATGACAATGAACAAAGCGGTGGCTCCGTCAACCTCTCTTGTCGCATATAAGCTCCCTTATCTCGGAAGCGTCTATCTCACGGGGTCGTCTGCCGCTTTTTGCGGCTATAGCCGCAGCCGCGCCGCCTGCCTCGCCTATTCCCATACATATCG
>CAZSSE010000115.1:0-5366 GCA_964609165.1 uncultured Lachnospiraceae bacterium | reverse complement strand
GGCAGCCTCAATGTTACGCTCAGGAGAACACAGCTTGAATATCAGGCTCTTGACGCTGCAACAGGTGAGCTTAAGCACGCCATAATCAATGACGTCACTATTGATTCACCTGAAGGAAAAAGCTTTACCGAGCCTACGGATGAGGGTATTTTCGGAATCAGCGACTATCAGAATTATATAGTTGCTCCCGGTAGCTTCTTCGCGGCAACAATGGCACTCCACAACGACGGTCAGACGGCGTTCGATTACGAGGTAACTCTCGAGCTTTTGGGTGACGGCGAGCCTACCGAGCTTGCAAAGCAGCTCAAGGTGACGATTACCTATGCCGATGGCACAACCAAGTCCGCAATGCTTAGCGAGCTCAAGGGCGAGACCAGACGTCTTTCTATCGACAGAGGTCATATGACGGCAGGTCAGGATCAGGCGGCATTTACCGTAAGAGTTGAGTTTATCACCGATGGTAACAGCAACGCTACGCAGGAGGCAGGTCAGGGCTCCGTCGAGTTTGACCTTGTTGTAAGCGCAGTTCAGTCTCAGCGTGTAGTTGAGGGTGCTACGGCGGCTATCAACTGACAGCCAACAAAAATCAAACCGTGATCCTTGATAGGATTGCGATTTGTGCGATCTTGAATTTTATGCAAACACAATATTTTGAAAGGCATTTTTGAAATGAGTAAAAGCACGAAGAAGACTTTACTGTCTTTAATTCTTACTATTGCTCTTTGTTTGAGTGTGATCACAGGCGCGACGCTTGCATTGTTCACGAGTGATGACAGCGTAAATATCGCTGTTACCTCGGGTAAGGTAGAGCTTGTGGCAAGCATTGATAAGGATAGCCTTGTGCTCAGCTCACTTGACGTGGAACAGGAGGGGCTTGAGTTCGGTGACGGGGGAACCGCCTCATTTGACGAGGAAAACGATGATCTTGTTCTTACAAATATCGTTCCCGGCGACAAGGCAACGTTTGAAATTGATGTTACCAATAACAGCACGGTTGATGTAGTTTACAAGCTCACGTGGATTGTTGACAGTGCAGATATGGATGCTCTCGCGGCAACTGCTACCGTAGGTAATACGCCTGTTGGTGTAACCGAGTGGACGAGGTGGTCTGCTCCTGAAAATGACGAGGATATGGGCAAGACGATCGACGTATCTGTTGAGCTTCCTTGGGTTACAGGCAATGATTATCAGGCTAAGTCTGCGCGTATAGCCTTTAAGGTAGAGGCTGTTCAGGGCAACGCAGGAGATCTTGATCTCGAAAGCGCGTTTGAAAAGGGCGGACTTATTACTACAAGCGGAGTTCCCGTTTCTGTAGATGAGCTTACAAACGAGAGCGGCGATATTGTTGCCGGTATTGATATTGGCGCAAATGACACTACTCTTAAGGACATCGTAATCAATAAGACCGTAGCCGGTGAAGGCTATGCGGTCGGCGTCGGCTCTGAAAGCGGTGATCTTACACTTGACAGCGGTGCTGTGATCAATGCAGGTCAATATTACGGTCTGTTTGCTGTTCCACAGACTGCGACGACCAATATAACCATAAACGAGGGCAGTAAGATTTCTGCCTCCGGCGAAGCTGCTGCTTGTATTGCACTTCAACCGCTTTACGGCGATCAGACTAATATCTATCTGAATGCTTCGGGATTGCTTGATCCTCAGAATGGTGCTAAGGGCATTTGGATCATCACCGAAATGCAGCCCGTAAACATCTACGTTAAGGATATGGCGGCGTATAATGAGTATCGCGCTATGACTACGTGCGAATTTGGCGGAGCTAACGTTAATTGGTATGTAAACGGAATTTTATATACTGCCGACTGACGTTGACGTTTACTGATAAAGGCTCAATTTAAACTATTATCCCGCTCCCAAACGGAGCGGGTGGCAGACGGCTAATTTAATGTCAGAAAGGAGCGTTAAAAGTAATGAATAAAAGCATGAAAAAGAAAGCGTTGATCGCCTCTCTTCTTACCTTGGCACTTTGCTTTGGCGTTCTCGTCGGTGCCACGTTTGCTTTGTTGACAAGCGAAAGCAAGATCAATATTGTAAACACTGCCGGTGATGTTGATGTTTTTGCTACTATAGATGGATTTGCTACATATTCCTTCGGCATAGAGCAGGAGGCAGGTAAGTTTGCAAATCGCGGAACTGCGGTTCTTAACGATCAGACAGGAGAGCTTACGCTCAAAAATATCACTCCCGGTGATAAGGCTGTTGTCGATATAGGATTTACAAACCTCAGCGATATTGCTATAAAGTACAGAATTGAAATGCAGATGACTGTTCCCGAGGGTGAGGATGATCTCAGCCTTAAGGACGCTCTCAGGGCTACCGCTACTATCGGCGGCGTTGAGTATGATATGCGTTCCGGCAAGACTGAATGGCTTGTTGCAGCTCCTATGGAGACCATCGGCAGCATCTCTGTTGCTGTTGAATTTCCCGGAGTTGAGGACGACATCACATACGGTGAAAACAATACCGATAATGATTTTTCCGGCAAGGAAGCTAATATTCAGCTTGTTATCTATGCAGTTCAGGGTAATGCAGAGACTGATGACGAGCCGGTTGATGCAGCTACTGACGCTCTTGCACGATAATAAGGCTTTCCGATGCGGATTTTGCTAAAATAAGAAATAGCCGATGAGGTATCACGAATACCTCATCGGCTATTTGCTTTTGGAATGAGCGATCATTCAAATCATTTATGAGAAGCTGTATCGGATCCGTCTCCGACGAGACCGAGCCGCTCTGCGGCTTCCTCTCGCATTTTGTATTTAAGAACCTTGCCTGCCGCGTTCATGGGGAAGCTTTCGACAAATTCTATATATTTCGGAACCTTATGCCGCGCCATGCTTGCTTTGATGTATTCGCGCATCTCATCTACCGTGACGCTTCCCGCCTCCTTAAGAATGATGCACGCCATGATCTCCTCGCCGTATTTTTTATCAGGTACGCCTATGACCTGAACGTCCTTCGTCATAGGATGCGTATAAATAAACTCCTCTATTTCCTTGGGATAAATATTTTCGCCGCCGCGAATAATCATATCCTTGAGGCGTCCCGTTATCTTGTAATTTCCGTTTTCATCACGGCAAGCGAGGTCGCCCGAGTGAAGCCAGCCGTCCTCGTCGATAGTACCCTTCGTTGAGTCGGGCATTTTGTAGTATCCCTTCATAGTGTTATATCCCTTTGCGCAAAACTCACCGTTTACACCGATTCCAACCTCTTCACCGGTTTCGGGATCTATTATTTTGCACATTACGTGTGGGAAAGCGCAGCCGACGGTCTCGGTGCGGACGTCTAACGGATCTGTCCAAGAGCTCATCGTATTGCCGGGCGCACACTCTGTCTGACCGTAGACACTGACGATACCCGTCATATTCATCTCGTCGGGACGCGCGGCGCGTTTCATAAGCTCGGGCGGACAGCCTGCTCCTGCCATAATTCCCGTTCTCATATGCGAGAAATCGGTGCTTCGATAGTTCGGATGATTGAACATCGCTATAAACATCGTGGGAACTCCGTTAAAGCAGGTGATCTTCTCCTGATTGATGCATGCAAGAGAGGATTTTGCCGAGAAATAGGGCATTGGGCACATCGTAGCGCCGTGCGTCATAGATGAGGTCATTGACAGTGTCATTCCGAAGCAGTGGAACATTGGAACCTGTATCATCATTCTGTCGGCGGTGGAAAGTCCCATTCGGTCGCCGATACACTTTCCGTTGTTTACTACGTTATAGTGTGTGAGCATAACTCCCTTTGGAAATCCTGTAGTGCCAGAGGTGTATTGCATATTGCAAACGTCACTCGGCTTGACGGCGGCTGCCATGCGGGCGACCTGTTCGCGGCTTACGAGCTTGTATCTCGCCATAGCTTCATCGAAGCTGAGGCATCCGTCCTGCTTAAAGCCTACCGTGATAACGTTGCGAAGGAAAGGGAGCTTTTTGGCATGGAGAGGCTCTCCTGGCACTGTGCTCTTCAGCTCGGGGCAGAGAGCGTTAATGATCTCCTTATAGTTCGAGTCAAGACAGCTTTCTATCATAACGAGAGTGTGTGTGTCGGACTGACGGAGCAGATATTCAGCCTCGTGTATCTTGTATGCCGTATTTACGGTAACGAGAACGGCACCTATCTTGGTCGTTGCCCAGAAGGTTATATACCATGCGGGAAGGTTCGTTGCCCAAACGGCAACCTTAGAGCCTGCCTTTACGCCGAGAGATACGAGTGCTCTGGCAAAGCGGTCTACGTCCTCGCGGAACTGTGAGTATGTACGGGTATAATCAAGTGTCGTGTACTTGAAGCAGTATTGGTCGGGGAACTCGTCTGCCATTCTGTCAAGCACCTCAGAGAATGTCAGATCGATAAGCTCATCCTTTTTCCATACGTACTGTCCTGTGCCGTCGTGATTGAAATAAAGACTTTTCTTCATATCCCTCGTGGAATGGAAATGAGACATATAATTCACAAAATGAGGGAAGATGATCTCGGGATCCTGAAGATCATCGAGCCATTCGGGCTTCCATTCAAGTGAGATAAACTTATCATAGTTTACCGAAGAGAGCGCGCGCATTACGTCATCTATCGGCATCGTTCCTTCGCCGATAAGCTGATACGAACCGTCGTCGTCAGAGTCACGCATATGGACGTGCGCAACGTATGCTCCGAGATTTTTTATGGTCTGATCTCCGGTTTCACCGTTGTCTCTGTATGGATGGTGAACGTCCCAAAGAGCCGCAAGATTGTCGCTTGCAAAGCGATCAAGCATAGCGCGAAGTCTTGACGTATCTGCATAAATTCCGCTGGTTTTGATCAGAATGCTTACATTTTTTTCGGCTGAAGCGGTTAAAAGCTCAGCAAGTGCGGAATATACCGCATCTTCATCGTCGTGTAATGCACATACTACCACGTATGGAACTCTTGCATTATGCGCAACCTCGATCAGATTTTTTGCAGCAGGTACCGCATTTTTATCAAACGAAATATCCAGAGATGTGTCAAAGCAGGGAATAGAGAGTCCCTTATCTTTAAGCTGACGAACAGTTGCGGCGGTGTTGTATTTATGGAATGGACCACCCTTTTCAATTAACGGATCAAATTTGGTGAGATCATATACCTCAACGCCCGAAAATCCCATATCTACGGCGACATCGAGCATCTCCTCAAACGAAAGGTTAGGCCATCCTCTTGTGGAAAAGGAGAGTTTCATTCTATTTCCTCCTCATAAACAATTTTATTCAATGCATTCAGATATGCTTGTATTCCCGCGCCAACAATGTCGGTAGAGATACCGCTACCCGAATAAACCTTGTCTCCCGCGCGAAGCTTGACAACCGTTTGTCCCATTGCCTCGCGTCCCTCGGTAA
>CAZSSE010000114.1:0-5388 GCA_964609165.1 uncultured Lachnospiraceae bacterium | reverse complement strand
CAGTAAGTCTGCTCAATCTATTTGAATAATCCACTGCCGTTTCTCCGTTTCCGTTAATATAAACAGGATCGTCTGCGTCAATGACAAGGCTCTTGTCATACGCCGTTATCGTTTCTTTGCTTACAGCCTTATCATAGACCTTGAGAGCGTATATTTCTCCCTTAAAGCTATATGGACTTTGAATAGCCCTTTTTACCATTCCCGCACAGACGGTATTTACCGCCGGATTTATATCACTTAGCTTTTTGTAGACAAAACTACTATCAACCGTCTTGTCAAGCGTAAATACTTTTTCTCCGTTAGCGTAGAGATAATATGCCTCTGCGTCCGGGTCAGCCACGAAGGCAACTGTGTTCTCACCGTATGAATTCAGAACGTTATCCGCGTATCTGCTGTAGCTCCAGCTATTTGTAACGTTTCGGAACTCAAAACCAAGCCTTGCTCCGTTTACGTAAAGCGTAAAATACTCGGCTTGATTACCGTTATTTGAAATGCTGAACAATGCGGCAGGAGCACCACCGGTTTGCTTAAAGTGTACGAACACGGAAAATCCGTCACCGGCAGTAAGTGCCGACAGTTTGTCGTTATAGAATTTACAGGATGCCTCAGTACCGTCTATTACTATGGTATCGCTAACGTCTATGACAGGTACCGCATCTCCCATCTCTGTTCCCGACGACGCAGAGATAATGGTCGTACACATAGACAGTATCATAATGCACGCGACCGTAAATGAAATGATTTTTTTCATAAAAACGCCCTTCTTTCCAAAAATTCACTCAAGAATTTACTCCCAAGATTTTATCAGCATACGTTATTGACAAAATTTTATACGTATGCTATAATAATTATAGCATACCAAACAACCATTGACAATAATCCAATGGAGCAAAAAACTCGAAAAAATGTCCTTTTGGGAAATGTTATGAATTCTATTATCCACACCACATTATGCGGAGAGCCGATCGAGCTTATGCTTGACAGAGGCTTCTTCGAACACAACGTGCGCTATTCTTCCGTACACAAGCATCGCTACGCCGAGGTACATATCCTTGCGAGCGGAAGCGCAACGTACAATATAGATGACGTGAAATATACTCTGGTTGGCGGAAGCGCTATGATAATACCGAGCGGAGCTTATCATTCCTGCGATATAGCAAGCGCGGACGCGAGACATTGCTCGTTCATCATAAATACCGACGTTAAAGATACGCTGTTCTCCGATATATCTCCCTTTGCGGCATCGGAGCTGCTGGACGAGATAGACCTATCCGCGCAAAGCGGAAATTATATAAGAACGCTGGGATATATTTCACTCATTTTCTCTCAGATATACAGTGAGCGAGCGTGTGTTTTCGCTCAAAACAACCGTGATGACGATTTTATCATCGACAATTATATTGAAAAAAACTATGCCTCAAGCCCTTCTATTGCGGCTCTTGCAAAGGAGCTCAATCGTTCGGTAAAGCAGTCGGCAAGATTAGTACAAAAATATACGGGATGCTCCTTTCGGGAGGCCGTAACAAAAAGAAGAATGGCTCAAGCGAAAATACTTATGGATTCGGGAAAAATGTCCAAGGAGCAGATAAGCGAACGCGTTGGGTACAGCTCGTATAGCGGCTTTTATAAGGCGTACAAAAAATTTTCACCTGACGAATGAAAAGACTTTATCCCGTCAAATCGTCAAAGGCTTACTCGCAGAGGAGGTCTGACACACTTTGCTCGCTACGGCAACAATTCAAGAGCTTCAAGGTAGCATTTATCCTATTGTCATTTTGTCATTGAGGAGGCTAAGAATATGAATTCAATGATATACAATCCTTTAAAAGAATTTGACGGCAAATTCAAAAATCTTCACTTGGATAATACGAAAAAATATCTTGAAGATCTCGTACTATGTATTTACAAAGAGAAATTACGGCTGCAAGAGAGCTTTACAACGATACGATCAATGAGTGGAACAAAGACATTTTTGCTTGGCCTACAAAGAAAATAGTGGCTGCAAAGAATAGTTATACTACAAGGATTCCTTTTGTGGCTTCTCAAGAGATCAAGCAGAAGGCAAAAGAAGTATTATTCTTAACAAATCTTTTTGATGATTTATTAGAAACGCTGTGTGATCAGATCGCGGAGGTGATGATATGAACAGAATATGTGATCTGCATACTCATTCTGTCTTTTCGGATGGCACTTACACTCCGAGCAAAATAGTTGATGAAGCTGTTGATATTGGACTATCCGCGGTAGCTCTGTGCGATCATAACACTGTTGATGGATTGCCTGAATTTTTATCCGCGGCATGTAATAAAAATATTGATGCTGTTCCCGCTTCAGAGTTTTCTGTAGATTATAGTGGCATTGAGCTTCATATGCTTGGACTTTTTATCTCCCCTGTCTATTTTTCTCAGGTATCTGACAAAATGCGGGAAATGATAATCCGAAAGGAGCAAAGCAACGTTGATCTCGTTGAATCGCTGAAAAAATGCGGTATATATCTGAACTACGATGAGATCAAGGCGTCCACACCGAACGGAATGATAAATAGGGCACATTTTGCCTCCGTGATGACGAGTAAGGGATATACAGAATCTATACCGCAAGCATTTGAACGGTATTTGTCGGTTTCTGCCGGACATTATCGAGAGCCAAAACGCTTTACAGCTTGGGAGATTATCGATTTCATTATTTCGATACACGCGCTCCCTATTCTTGCACATCCGTTTTTGAATCTCTCGTCGGATGACCTTGCCGAGTTTTTGCCATCGGCAAAAAGAAACGGCTTGGTGGGAATGGAGTGCTTTTATCCGCTCTACGATGACATAACTACTAAAAATGCACTACTTATGGCGAATGACTTTGGCCTTAAGTTTAGTGGAGGCAGTGATTTCCATGGCTTGAATAAGCCTGACATAAAGCTGGGATTCGGAAGAGGAAATCTGCAAATACCTCACGAATGGTATTTGTCGCTTAAGAATGAGCTCAAATAACGTAAAACTAATATAAGTGCTTTAAATTTTGTGTTGTTAGCATAAAAATAATATTAGGAGTAATTATGGAACATCTTAAAAATTCAAAGTGGATATGGGAAAATTCAAATGCGAGAGCTGACGAGCATGCCGAATTTATTGCAACCTTCAATTATTGCCGGAATGATGGTTCAATCTACATCGCTATTTCTGCTGATTCGGAATTTGGTGTATATCTTAACGGAGTGCTTATTGAGTTCGGTCAATATCCCGATTATCCTCATTATAAGGTATATGACAGATTTGATATAACCGATTTTGTCAGAGAGGGTGAAAACAAGCTTGCTATCGAGGCGTGGTATCTTGGAAATAACTGTTCAACCAATATTGATGACGGAGCGGGACTTTGCTTTTCTCTCGATACTGCCAGTCGTAATATATTAACAAGCAACGAGAATATTCTTTCAAGGCTCAGCAAGGTGTATAAAAGCTATGCATGTCGTAATATTACGGGGCAGCTCGGGTTTGGCTACAGCTACGATGCAACCGTCGAGGACGCATGGAAAACCTGCGGAGGAGCGGATTTTTCGCAATCTGTTGCCGTGACGCCGAATAAGCCTCTCCCTGACGTTTTACGCCCAATAAAAAATCTTGTTACTGCCGCTCCGGTAAAAGCCGTACTTATAAAGGAAGAGCATGCAGAAAGACACCGTTATCTTTTTGATCTCGGCAAAGAGCTTGTTGGCATATATAGAATAAAATTCAACTCCGCCTCGGAGCAAAATATTGAGCTTTGCTATGGCGAGCAGCGGATTTTTCGCAATCTGTTGCCGTGACGCCGAATAAGCCTCTCCCTGACGTTTTACGCCCAATAAAAAATCTTGTTACTGCCGCTCCGGTAAAAGCCGTACTTATAAAGGAAGAGCATGCAGAAAGACACCGTTATCTTTTTGATCTCGGCAAAGAGCTTGTTGGCATATATAGAATAAAATTCAACTCCGCCTCGGAGCAAAATATTGAGCTTTGCTATGGCGAGCACGTGGTAGACGGATGGGTCAGAGACAGAATACATGATCGCCGCTTTGCTTTTACATATAAAGCGCGATCGGGTGATAACGATTATTTGGGATATTTGCGCCGTCTAGGGCTGCGTTATGCAGAGCTACGCACAGAGCTTCCTATTGAAAATATAACAGTGGAGATAATGCCAAGAGTATATCCTGTGGAAGTGCGACATATTGAGTTTGAGGACGATGAAATTCAGCGCATATACGATATTTGCATAAATACTCTACAGCTTTGTATGCATGAGCATTATGAGGATTGTCCGTGGCGTGAGCAGGCTATGTACGTTATGGATAGCCGTAATCAAATGCTGTGCGGATATTATGCTTTTGGTGAATTTGAATTTCCGCGTGCATGCCTTAAGCTTATGTCAGAGGATAAACGAGACGATGAAATGCTCAGTATAACATATCCCGGTGCAAGCGGTCTTGTAATTCCCTCCTTCGGGCTTCATTTTTATACGGCTGTTCGAGAGTACGGTGATTATTCGGGAGATTGGAGCTTTGTTGAGGAAATATGCCCGAAGCTTGAAAGTATTCTTAATGCATTTATGAAACGTTATTCTTCTGAAAAAGATCTTATTACGGTTTTCGGCGAGAGTTGCTATTGGAATTTTTATGAATGGGCAAATGGCTTGAGCGGCACAATAGGAAGTATTGATGAAGAACGCGCAGATCTTATTATTAACACGCTTTTCTCTATAGCACTGCAAAATATGCACTATATTTGCCTAAAGCTTGGCAAAGAAAGTCATTATGCGGAGCTTTCAGAGAGAGTTAATAAGGCTATTAATAACACGTTTAAAAATGACGTATCCTATCTTTACGGAATGTACGGTCCTGATGGCGAATTCAGTGAGCTTGGAAATGCACTCGCAATTCTTTGCGGTGCGGCGGACGAGAATGCTTCGGCGCGTATTTGCAAGGAGCTTACAAACGATCAAAGTGAACTTGTAGGCACAACACTCTCAATGAAGGGCTTTAAGTATGATGCTCTTTTAAGCATTGACAAGAGCAAATATTCCGTATATGTTATCGAGGATATACGACGTATATACAGAAAAATGCTTGAATTTGGTTCAACTACCGTATGGGAAACCGAAAAGGGTGAGGCGGATTTCGGAAATGCGGGAAGCCTTTGCCACGGATGGAGTGCTTTGCCGGTGTATTATTTTCATACGCTCTTAAAATAAACCGAATTGCGACTATTGTTTAGCGGACGCATAGAATTACAGACAAAGCCAATCTCAAACGAGGTATTGGCTTTGTTTTATTATTAAAACTCGTATAATTGAAAAGAGCCAATAAAAATCCGCCCGCATAGCGGGAGGTATTTCATTTTCGGGCATAGCCCTAAT
>CAZSSE010000113.1:0-5446 GCA_964609165.1 uncultured Lachnospiraceae bacterium | reverse complement strand
CTCTTTACGGGTGCAGGCTTCGGAGAGCTTTGGATGCCTATCGTAGGCTGGGCAATAGTCGGAATATTCGCAGCTATCCTTGCCGTTCTTATCGCAAGAAAGAACAAGCAGCTCAAGGCTGAATATGCTCTCGAAGCAACAGCAACAAAGGAAAAGGAAACGGTAAACGTTTAAGGTGAAATTATGCGCCCCGCAGATATTATTGCTATCGCCGTTATTCTGCTGATAGTCGGTGCAGCCTCGTTTTATATAATCAAGGCAAAAAAGAATGGCAGAAAGTGCATAGGATGCCCAGACGGCGCATCTTGCAAGTCAAATAAAAATTCGGGCTGCGGATGCGGCTCGTGCGGCGGCTCGTGCAGCAGTTGCAACGGCGAAAAATCAGAAAAATAAACGAAATATCCCCCGTTTAAAAAGCGGGGGATATTTCGTTTGGGCAAGATCCTAAAGCGTGGCAATACAGTATACTGCCGCACCGCGCGGCGGTTATCCTTCCTAATTGTCGGGGACGCCGATCCAAGGTCGTTAAAACACATATATAAGCATTATGCGGCTGCAAATTGAAAAAATACCTATCAAATCTATAGCCGCATTGAAAAATTAAAGTTTAAACATAGGCATAGAAAATTGACGATAAAATAAAACGCACCTGACGAACCTTGAGTCCGTCAGGTGCGTTTCTTGTAAAATTACTCTTCCACTTTCTCTTCAGTCTTTTTATCATCCTTCTTAAGCAAATAATTCATAAGAAAAATAACCGCGATACCCGCAACGACCATAAGGATCGACCAAAACTGCGATGGCGAGATAACGCCTACAAGCTCACCGCGCTCGTCTCCGCGAACGTATTCTATCAAAAATCTGAATATTCCGTAAGATATGAGATAAAGGCTGAGATTGTGTTGAAAATTCTTTTTTACAACGAGGTAGAGGCATATACCGAACATCACAAATAGGAACGCCGCCTCGTAAAGCTGTGTCGGGTGCACCTTGTGCAACAAATCGGGAAATTGAACGCCGAGAAAGCTGTCGGTGGGCTTTCCGTAGCAGCAACCCGCAAAGAAGCAGCCTATGCGTCCAAAGGCATGTCCTATCAATATAGAGCACGGCAGGATCGATATTACCTGATAAAGCCTTGTGCTGTAACGCTTTCTGAATATAAAATAGATAGCGAGAAAGCAAACAACACCGCCGATAAGACCGCCGATAAAGGTCATACCGCTGCCAAGCCGAAATCCGCGCTCAGGGTTATCGATATAGTTATAGGTCGCCTGAAAGAGTGTTGCAGAACCAAAGCCGAGGACGATCGACGCAATGCCATTATAAAAAATAAAATCTATAAATCGCTCCTCGATCTTTTTGATCTTGGCGTACCAGAAAAATGTGAGAAATGCACAAAGTATTCCGACGGCGATCATAACGCCGTACATATGTATTTCTATCGGCCAAGATTCGGGAAGCAGAGAATTAGGTAACATATTTTCCTCCAAATTTATTTTTTCAGCGGCTCCATCTTACGTGGAGCCGCTACTATGCTATTATCAGAATTTTACCGTATCGGGATTGTGACCGGAACCGCCGCAATATTCCATAGCGTTGATAACGGTCATATCCTCATCAGAAATGACAAAATCGAACACGTCGGTATTCTCAACGATCCTTGCGGGTGTTACCGACTTTGGAAGCGGAAGCGTTCCGTTCTGCAAGCACCAGCGGATGCAAAGCTGCGCCACCGATCTGTCATATTTTCGTGCAATAGCGATAAGCGTTTCGTTGCTCAACATTCTTCCCGTTCCAAGCGGGCTCCAAGCCTCTACTACGATGCCGTTCTTTTTGCAGTACTCAAGCGTCTCGCTCTGCATAAAGCCGGGGTGAAATTCTATTTGGTTTACGGCGGGTACGACCTCGGTCTGCATCAGAGACTCAAGATGATGCGGCAGGAAATTTGACACGCCGATAGCACGGATCTTACCCTCGCGGTACAGCTCGGTCATCGCGCGCCACGTCGCAAGATTGATCTCATTCCAATTTTCAAACTGCAGCTTATTCGCAGGCCAATGTATCAGATAGAGATCAAGGTAGTCAAGCCCGAGCTTTTTCATCGTTTCGTCAAAAGCCGCAAGCGTGCTCTCATAGCCTCTGCACTCATTCCAGAGCTTGCTCGTTACAAATATATCCTCGCGGCGCACGCCGGACTCGGCAATAGCTCTGCCGACGCTCTCCTCGTTTCCGTATACCGCCGCCGTATCTATATGCATGTATCCCGCTTCAAGCGCCGCCTTGACGGAATTGACCGCCGTTTCGCCGTCGGGTGTCTGCCACGTTCCAAAGCCCACGCAGGGAATCTTTATACCGTTATTCAGTTCAAAAGAATCGGTAAGCTTTTTCATATCATATTCTCCTTATATAAAATATAAAAATTCAAAAAAACGCCTCTCGACGCAAATATTATATCACAAAAAAGCCCTCTTTACAAGTACATTTATAAATTTTATAAGCAAAGAGAGCATAGCGCAGCTATGCTCTCTTTGCATCAATACTTTGTTTATGTCTGCTCAGGCACGCACCGCACCTGCGTACACAGCAATGCAGATCGGTGTGCGCCAGATTCCGATAATTTTCGATTTTCCGAAAATTTATTCAATCTATCATCTGTACCTCGATGCCATGCCGTCTTGCGTAGATCACCGTATATGCCGTGCCTCCCGTCGATGATCTGCAATATGCAACGCACAAATTGCTTCCGTCTGCCATCGCCCGATTTCTCGCGTGCATACAGCCGCTTCTGTAGGTCTCGGACACGTATCTTACGCTATCTGCACGTTCAAGCACCGCCGAATACGCCGCCCGTGCACTCTCGCTCCAGCCGCGCGTCTGATCCTTACACGGCAGGAACATATGCAATCGCACGCTCGGGTATTTCTTTTTCTTTTCGAGCACCTTGAGCGCCGCTATCGTATCAAAGCCCTGCGCGCCTCCGCAACGAAAATCGTAATATCCATCGGCGATCAGCCGATCAAGCAGCTCGTCTATCCTCCGGGGCAGAGACAACATATCCTCCTGCGGTATATGTCGGTGTCCTGTAAACATACATATCTTTGAGTCCATATACGTTCCCCCTTCGCATCTATAATTATACACCTATTTCAAAAGAAAATAAAGTCCTTTTTGAAAATTTCTCCGCTTTTATTTCTTTTGTCATATTCTTACCGACCAAGCTATAAAATTGTGATAGAAGAATGAAACGGAGGAATTATTATGAAAAGAACCGTCAAGCTCGCTCTGCGCCTTATTTGCGGCGCGTTGCTTTTGTCTATGCTCGTATCGGGAGCATCAGCCTGCTCGACGCGCGCCGATAGCAGCCGACCAATATCAACGGGGCTGGAGGTGCTTTGCGAGGAAAATTTTATGGCAAAATCCGCTCTTAAGGGCAACAGCATAAGCTTTTCTGCCGACGACTTTGCACGCGCTGTAAATCTCGAATCCATCGAAAGCGTTACGATAACCTCTCTGCCCCCGCTTACCGACGGCGAGCTTCGCGTAGGATCGACTGTGCTTACGGGCGAGCAAACTCTCAGCGCCGCGTCGGTCTCGCTGATGACCTATTCGCCGAGCTCAGCGATCTCACGCTCGGAATTTAAGTTCAGAGTGAACGACAATCCGCATGAGATGACCTGCAAACTCTATATGCTCGACAAGAAGAATTACGCTCCAACACTCTCGTCGCTCCCAAAGACCGCCACCGAGGTGAGCACGTATGAGCAAGTTACATATTTCGGCACGCTATCCTGCTACGATGCAGACGGCGACGATACCTTCATAGAGATCGTTTCATATCCCGAAAAGGGTCTGCTCGTTTTCGACGACCGCTCGCTCGGTACGTATCGGTATATTCCTTATGACGGCAGCGCAGGCAAGGATTCATTCGTTTGCGTTGCACGCGATATGTACGGAAACTACAGCCCCGCGCAGACCGTCTCTCTTGAAATAAAGCGCAGCGAATCTGCTGTACGCTTCGTCGATCTTGCGGATACACCCTATCACAGCGCGGCTCTCACACTCACCGAAAAGGGTATTATGAGTGGAACCCGCGTGGGAACACTGCTCTATTTCTATCCAGAGCGTGAGATCAGCCGTGCCGAATTTACTATGCTTGCGATGAATGCCGCAGGGATCACCGACGTCAACAATGTGGATACGACAGTATTTTCAGACGATGCAGATATTCCGCAAAATATGAAGGGCTTTATCGCCGCCGCATACGATCTCGGCTATATTAAAGGCTCGCTTACCAACGGAAAGCTCTGCTTTGAGCCTCAGCGCAGTATCACCCGCTCCGAGGCGGCAGTTATGCTCTCAAATATCCTCGGCAACGCTACCCCAACCGTTAAGCCCGTATTTGCCGATTCAGATGACGTGCCGGCGTGGGCAGAGTCCTCGCTATCCGCTCTCTGCTCTATCGGGGTACTCTCACAAACAGAAAACGGCATTGAGCCGCTCGCACCCGTGACACGCGGTGCCGCAGCAGTTATGCTTGAGAGCTTTATTAAGGTGAGAGGTTAGTATTTTGCTTTTTACCTTTCCAAAAAAGTAAAAAAGCTTCACACAAGAGGTTGCTTTCGCAGCCTTCTGCGAAAGAAGGCTGCGAAAGCAAAGACCTGCATAAAGCTAAGATTATTCTTCATCCTCAGCCGCAAAGGAATTACCTGCCTCGGGACGCATTGTCGGGAAGAGGAGAACATCGCGGATAGATGCGGAGTCGGTCAGAAGCATTACGAGGCGGTCAACGCCAAATCCAAGTCCTCCCGTTGGGGGGAGACCGTGCTCAAGTGCCATAATGTAGTCGTAATCGACCTGTGCTGTAGTATTGGGATCGAGCAGCTTACGCTCAGCGATCTGCTTTTCAAATCTCGCCTTCTGGTCGATAGGATCGTTAAGCTCGGAGAATGCGTTACCGAACTCGGTAGCGTTAATAAAATACTCAAATCTCTCGGTAAACGCGGGATCGGTGGGCTTACGCTTTGCAAGAGGCGAATTTTCAACGGGATAGTCATAGATAAACGTAGGCTGAATGAGATTTTCCTCAACGAACGTGTCGAAGAACTCAACGAGAATAGCGCCCTTTGTGGGGATCTCGGGAAGCTCAACGTGCTTCTCCTTAGCTATGGCAATAGCCTCCTCATCGGTCTTGATCTCTGCAAAATCAACGCCCGAATATTTCTTGACCGCCTCGATCATAGTAAGGCGTTCCCAGTGTCCGAGGTCTATCTCCTTGCCCTGATACGTGATCTTCGTCGTTCCGCACACCTCGACCACCAGCTTTTTCATCATCTCCTCAACGAGATCCATCATTCCGCGAAAATCTGTGTAAGCCTGATAAAGCTCGATAGTCGTAAACTCGGGATTATGCTTTGTATCCATACCCTCGTTACGAAAGATACGTCCA
>CAZSSE010000112.1:0-5448 GCA_964609165.1 uncultured Lachnospiraceae bacterium | reverse complement strand
GCTCAGATCTTGCTCGGTTACAGCAATGCTATTGGCTTTGGTCAGAAGATGTCGTTTCTTATAAGGTCCTCGTATGTTTCACGGCGAACGGCTACCCTTGCCTCGCCGTTATTTATCATTATCACGGGCGGACGGGGAATACGGTTGTAGTTTGACGCCATCGAATAGTTGTAAGCACCCGTAACGAGCACCGCGATTATATCGCCGCGCTCAGGTCTCTGTATCTCCATATTCTCGCCGATAAGATCTCCCGACTCGCAGCATCTTCCCGCGAGCGTGGCTCTGTAATCTCTCGGCTCTGACGCCTTATTTGCGACGAGTGCCGTGTACTGTGACTGATAAAGCGCGTAACGGGGGTTGTCTGGCATACCGCCGTCGACCGATACGTAATTTCTGAAGCTTGGGATCTCCTTTACCGAGCCTACCGTGTAGAGTGTAGCGCCTGCCGCCGCAACGAGCGAGCGTCCGGGCTCAAGGATAACACGCGGCATTCTGATGCCGTGCTCCTCGCAGAACGAGCGAACTATCCTTGCTATGTCTGCGATTGCCGACGAATAGGAGATCTCTCTGTCGTATTCGGTATATTTTACGCCAAAGCCGCCGCCGAGATTGAGCTCGCGGATCTCGTATCCGCACTTGCGCTTGATGTCGGAAATAAAGCGTATCATGATATTTGCTGCGTCGGCAAATGGCTCAATGTCGAATATCTGTGAGCCGATGTGACAGTGCAGACCGACAAGCTCTATGCCGTCCGAGGAAAGTGCTTGCTTTACTATCTCCATAGCCTGACCTGTTGCTATTGCCGATCCGAACTTGGAATCTATATTACCTGTCACTACCGCTCTGTGTGTATGAGGGTCGATGCCGGGAGTAATGCGGAGCAGGATGCCCTGCTTGACACCGCGCCTGACGGCTTCTGTTGAGAGCGCGCGGAGCTCGTCCGCATTATCCACAACAAATCTGCCGACTCCCATATCCATAGCGTCGCGTATATCGCGGTCTGTTTTATTGTTTCCGTGAAAATATATGCGTTCTGCGGGGAAGCCTGCCTGCCTTGCGGTGAATAGCTCTCCGCCCGAAACGCAGTCTATTCCCATTCCTTCCTCTGCAGCGAGCTTGTATATCCCGGTAAAGCAGAGAGCCTTTGAGGCGTATAGCGGAAGTGCGTCCTCGCCGAACTCGCGTCTTGCGGCGTTGAGATATTCGCGGCAGTTAGCCCTTATCACGCTTTCATCAAGTACGTAAGCGGGAGTGCCGAAGCGCTGTGCGAGCTCGACGGCATCCATACCTCCTATAGTAAGATGTCCTTTTTCGTTTACGTCGAAATGCTTATGAAGTATCATTCTAATCTCCTTGAGATTGGTTATAGTTTACATCGTCGAGGTTCTTTGGAACCGCCGTTACGAGCGACGGATCAAGATGGTCGACTATATCAATTCCGATTGGTGTTATTACGCCGTTCTCGTATTCAAATACGTTGATTGATGAGTTGCGCACAAAGCTTATTTCGCCTATGCGATCGTGCCCCCAGCCGTGCGAGAAGCAATCGATTGCTCTTACGGGTGTTGCGTGAGTGGCAAGCAGTATCGTCTTCCCCTTGTTTTGCTCGGCAAGCTCCTTGACGAATGCTACTATTCTGTCACAAAGCTCTGCTACCGATTCTCCGTCGGTGCATCTCGCCCGTGAGAAATCTGTCCGCCAAACGGTAAATTCCTCGCGGTACTGCGCATATATGTCATCTATCGTCATAGCCTCCCAGCTCCCTGCGAATATCTCACGCAGACCTTTGGTATCGTTTATAGGAAGCCCGTATTTTTTTGAGAAGGGAAGCGCGGTATTGTGTGCACGGAGCAGGTCGCTTGAATATATTTTATCCACCTGTTGTCCACTGTTATACAGATATTCTGCGGCAAGCTCTGCTTGCCGTCTGCCGAGCTCGGTAAGGTCAAAATCGCTGTGCCCCGCAAAGCGTGATTCTGCATTTGCCACGCTTTGTCCGTGTCGGATCATTATAATTTCAGTTTTCATATCAAAGCCCTGTGTATTTGAAAATTATCCTCCAAAGCTCGTCCTTGCCCTCTCCCTTGAGTGCCGAGAATGGGATGACGGGCGCACCGGATATGAGCGGATGCTGTGATATAGCCTCAAGATTTTTTTTGCGTTCGGTGGCGTTGAGCTTGTCTGTCTTGGTTGCAACCACCGCAAACGGAAGCTCTGACGCACGCAGAAAATCAAGCATCATCTCATCGTCCCTTGTAGGACCTATGCGGCTGTCCACGAGCTGAAGGACGAGCGCCAGACGGTCTATGTTTTTGTTCTGCGTGAAATATCCGTCTGTCAGAGCCGACCATTTTGCCTTGTCCTCAAGTGTGCGCTTGGCAAAGCCGTAGCCGGGCAGGTCAACAAGATAAAGCCTTTTGTCGACCTCGTAAAAATTTATAGTTATCGTTTTTCCGGGCGCAGAGCTGACTCTTGCAAGACTCTTGCGACCAAGCAGCGAGTTTATAAGCGAGCTTTTCCCCACGTTCGATCTGCCCGAAAACGCTACCTGCGCTATCGGATCGGACGGTATCTGACGCGGCTCACCCACGCTTATCTTTAAATTTGCGTTCTGTGTTTTTAGTGCCATTTTGCACCTCTTCAGTTAGTGTTGATCGGTTTTCTGTTATTTTCTTTCGAGAAAATAACCAAAAGAACTTTATGGGTGAAATTACCTTTGTAGGAACCCGCGTCCCCGACAGTTCGCGCAATCAAGAAGGATAACGCCGTGCGTAACGGTTATCCGCCTTATACCTTATCTTACAACGGTATTGGTGTTTATTTCTTTATGCGGTGTGCTTCTGTGTGAAAACGATAAGTCGCCCCGCTCCTTTTCGACATCCGCCGTTGCGCCTTCCGTAAGGGTGGGGCAGAGGGCGTATCTGAGCACGTCCGAAACGGTTTTGCAGGGAACGAACCTCAAGCCCTCGCGTGCTGCGCTGTCTATATCGTCAAGCTCTCGCATATTATCCTCGGGGATAAGCACCTCCTTAACTCCGAACGAGTAAGCCGCCATAGTCTTTTCTTTAAGTCCGCCTATTGCAAGCACTCTGCCGCGGAGCGATACCTCGCCTGTCATGGCAACGTCTCGTCTTACTGCCTTGCCGGAGAGCGCGCTTACAAGTGCCGTTACCATAGTAACGCCGGCAGACGGACCATCCTTCGGGACAGCTCCCTCGGGAAAATGGATATGTATGTCCTTGTTTTTGTGAAAATCGGGATCGATGCCGTATTCGGTCGCCATTGAGCGCACGATGCTGACGGCAATTTTTGCCGATTCCTTCATTACGTCTCCAAGCGAGCCTGTAAGCTCCAGCTTGCCGCTTCCTTCAAGAATTGCAACCTCGACCTTAAGCACGTCTCCGCCCGACTCGGTGTATGCAAGTCCGTTGACTATGCCGATCTCGTTCTCGTCAGAAATATGCTCCGGGATGAGCTTGCGCGGTCCGAGATATTCGCAGACGTTTTGTGCGCCGACCTTGATCGATTTGAGCGTGCTATCCTCAACGAATCTTCTTGCCGCTCTGCGGGCAAGATCCGCTATGCGTCGTTCAAGATTACGAACCCCCGCTTCGCGAGTGTAGTAATCTATGATCTCCTCAATAGCTCCGTCGGAAATAACGAGCATACGGCGGTTAAGACCGTGACGCTTGAGCTGCTTCGGAATAAGGTGATTTTTGGCAATAGCTGTCTTTTCGGTCTTTGTATAGGATTTAAGCTCAATGACCTCCATTCTGTCAAGCAAAGGCTTCGGAACGGTGTCGAGCGTGTTTGCCGTAGCTATAAACAGACATTCCGAAAGATCCACGGGGAGCTCCACGAAATGATCGCGGAACGCATGATTTTGCTCTGCATCGAGTGCTTCAAGCAGTGCCGATGCGGGATCGCCGTGTGCGTCGTGTGTGAGCTTATCTATCTCGTCGAGAAGCATAAGCGGATTTTTGACCTTTGCTTGCGTGAGGCCCTGAACTATGCGTCCGGGCATAGATCCGATATAGGTCTTGCGGTGACCGCGTATATCCGCCTCGTCGCGGACGCCTCCTAAAGAAACGCGCACGTATTTGCGCTTCATAGCGCGGGCTATCGATGCGGCAATAGAGGTCTTGCCGACACCGGGAGGGCCTACGAGGCATAGAATCTGATTTTTAAGCTCGGGATTGAGCTGCTTGACAGCAAGGTATTCAAGTATCCTGTCCTTTACCTTGTCAAGCCCGTCGTGGTCGGTATCAAGTATCTTTTTAGCCGCCTTGACGTCAAGCCTGTCCTTTGTGCAGATCTCCCACGGGATCTCAAGACAGGTATCAAGATAAGAGCGTGTAACGGTTGCCTCAGATGAGCCGAACGGGGTTTTAGAAAGCCTGTCGGCTTCCTTTAATAGCTTTTCGCGTACCTCGTCGGAGCACTTGAGAGCCATTATCCTTTCAATATATTCGTCCGAGCCCTCACCCTCGCCCAGCTCGTCGCGTATAACGCGGAGCTGCTCGCGAAGATAGAATTCCTTTTGATTTTGGTTGAGACCGGAGCGTACCTTTTTGTGTATTTTCATCTCACATTCGAGAAGATCGGTCTCCTCGCGTATGATAGCAATGAGAAGCTCAATTCGCTTTACGGGGTCGAAGCATTCAAGCACCTTTTGCTTATCGGTGTGCTTTACAAGTATATTGGATGCCATAAAATCGGCAAGAAGGGCGGGATTTCTGATAGCCCTTGCAGTAGTAAGCATATCATCGCTGACCGAGGGCAGCATAGCTGTCAGAGCCTCTGCCTCGCTGAGAATTGCGCGGCAGTATGCCTGTGATTTTATACTCTCCTCGTCCGAAAGCGAGACGGTTTTGCATATAAGATCGGCGCAGATGTAGTTAGCAAAGCGATGAAATTCGCTGACGGTCGCTCTTGAATAGCCCTCTGTGATTATTCTCATATTGCCCTCGGGGGTCTTTACCGATTGCTTGATCTTGGATACCGTTCCCACACGGCACAGAGATGAAGTCGAGAGCTTGTCGCTTGAGAGGTCGAGCACCGAGCATATAACTACGAGCGAGTCGGTCTCAAACGCTGCGTCTGCTGCGTTTATGCATAGCTCGTCCGAAAGCTCGAAGCTCAGCGTTACGCCGGGAAACGCCACCGAGCCGCGAAGCGCGATGACGGGCAGAGACGCCTGATCTATTTTTTCTATGTATTTTGCCATAATCTATGAGTTCCTTTCGATTGCCGACATATTGGCTATCGGCATTTACCTGATTTATATACCGATCCCTCTTAAAACGTAAAGAGGGTATAATTTTTCAGTCTACATTACATTATAACACATTTTATCGAAAAAGTCTACAGTTTAATAATAATTAATAATTAACATTTGTTGAATTGTCAATGATAGGTGACAGATTTTTCAGAAATAGTTGTCAAGGT
>CAZSSE010000111.1:0-5457 GCA_964609165.1 uncultured Lachnospiraceae bacterium | reverse complement strand
ATATTATAATTTATTTTTTTGTATTTTTGTTTGTGGCTTGACGGTAGTGCGTGCATGTATTTTTTGAATACTTTTGTAAAAAACGACACATTTTCAAAGCCGCATAAATACGCCGCCTCAGCAACTGTTGAGCCGTTTTTGATGAGCTCTGCCGCACGTTGCACTCTGTATAAATTCAGATATTCCACAACGGTTTGTCCTGTGGCTTTCTTGAACTCACGGCATAGCGCATATTTGTCGATGCAAGCATAACGGGCAATCTCGTCGAGTGATATGCGTTCTGAATAATTTTGATTGATAAAGGATAGTGCGTTTCGTGTGACAACGAGGGAACGCCTTTCACATGTGTTTTCGCACTTGGAATGGGAATGATTTGTTGCAAGCTCCAAAAGCAACGATATTAAAATTCCACACAAGCGCGTGCGTTGAAAGCTGTTTGAATAATTGTAATATTCAATGCAAATACCATCGATGATTTCAATAATTCTTTCGCTTTTTATTTTTGATGAAAAGGTCAAAGCCTCGGGATCTATGCCCACGGCTCTGCAAAAATCAAGATTTATTATGATGCAGTCGTATACTATGCGTTCATCGCTGCCCGTATGGTGCATAACGTCGGAATTTACAACGATAACGTCTCCGACGCAAAAATCGTAATGCTCTCCGTCAAGCAATATGCGCCCCTTGCCCTCACGACAGATCTCTATTTCAAGCTCCTTGTGCCAATTCTGCTCTGTGCTTCGGCAAAATGGCGTGCGCTCGATTTTGCTGTGAAGCACGAGCGGCATAGCATCGGCTATGTGACCGTAGTTTTCATATCGCGCGGACGTTATCATTTTTTCTCCTTAAAACCAATATAGTGCTAATTTTAACCAAAATAATTGCTTGAAAAGTTACGTTATATGCAATATAATTATATCATATGACGGCAGAGCTGTCAATGCGAAGACGCATAATTATGGATATTAGGAGGAAGCTGCTATGAATGAAAAGGTGTTTTCAGATGACAACGTTACAAGCAAGGAGCTGTATATAGTGCCGGGCTCGCGTATTGCCGAGGTAGCGCGAACAATAAGTGATAACGTGGACAGGGACGCGATACGCAGGGGCAAGGCGTTCGCAAATGAGGTAAGCGAGCGTTTTGTTGCCGATTTTGAGAAAAGGGAGGACAAGATGGCGCACGTATCTACCTTTATCGTAGTTGACGGAGTAGTATATATGACCTATTATGCAAATACAAAGGAGCCGTCCGAGGATCCCAAAAATCAAACGGCGCGTCTTGCCTATGCTCCAATAGATGATATGTCAAAAATGGTCTATATTGACATACAGACAACAGGAAGCGAGGTCGGCGGCAGAGTGGTCGATATGATTTACGACACGATACTTATGCAAAGGGATGACGATACTCTGTATGTAATGTGGACAGCACGTGTTGACGGCAATTATTATCGCTTTTACTGTCCATTTACTCTGTCGACAAGGAGACTTGGAGAGATAGGTGTTAATCGCTTTAAGATAGGTTGTACGGTGAACGATTTTTCGGTCAGCGGGATCCGTGCCGCGCTTGCCGAAAATGATCTGCCATGCAAGAAGATGTATTCGGATATAGGAATTATGCAGAAGCTTTCAAGCCGAGTTGAGAACGGTGAGAGATATTATTATTCGGGCACGTATAGCGGAGACTTTACCTGTATTATCAAGAGCCGAGACCTTATAACGTGGGAATACGTGGCTCAGCCCGATTTTATAAACGACTCAAAATGGGAAAATGCCACCTACGTTTTGGGAGATAAATGCTACTACTTTGTGCGTCAGCAGGACGACAATAAGTGCGGTTTTTTGACCGCATACGATCTTGAGCGCAAAGCGTGGGATCGAGTCGTTGAGATCGAGGATTGTCAGTCACGCGGGGATTTTATTGAATATGGCGGTAAGCTTTATCTTTTCCACGCGCCTATAGACCGCGAGCATATCGGTATAGTTGAGATCGACACCGAGAATATTGTGAATAGCCGTGTTATTCTTCAGGCGAAGATGCATACAAGCTGCTTTTACCCATTTGTGCAGTATTACGCAGATGGTGAGCTTGCGATGTCTTATACTGTCGCGCGTAAGCATATCAAACTTGCGCGCTTTACCTTGAGGGAGTATTTGCAATTTTAACGCCATCGGACCGTAGGGGACGCCGATCCCTACAATTAGAGAAGAATAACAGCCACAATGCGTCTATATATGCCTACATAACACTGCACAAAGTAGATTTTTTCAATAATCATAGACATACCTTACCATGTTAGTTCTGATATAAATTCTATTACGTGGTCAATTATTCCGTATTCAAGAGCCTCATCTGCCCACATAAAATAATCTCGCTCTGTATCACAATTGATTTTACTTTCTGGTTGTCCAGTTGATTCAGATAAAATTTCATTCAAACGTAACCGAAATAATTGTATCTGTTTGGCGGCAACCTGTAAGTCTGAAGACTGCCCTTGAGCACCTCCAAGCGGTTGGTGAATAGTTATTTCTGTATTTTTGAGTGCATATCGCATTCCTTTTGTACCATTTGCAAGGATAATAGCCCCCATTGACGATGCTTGTCCGAGAGCAATTATTCTTACTGGATTTTGAATAAAATTTATAGCATCAACAACAGCAAGTGTGGCTTGCACCTCTCCGCCTTTGGAATTCAAGAATACAGTGATAGTTTTATTTGAATCCCAAAACTGCAACTCAAATAATTTGATAATAAATTCTCTTGCTGTATTTACTGTAATCTCTCCGAAAAGATATAAAATGTGATCTTTCTCTAATCTCATAGTTTTTCTTGTATTTCCTTAATTCCTTTTAGCATATAGTATATTTCATCCGGCTTGTTTTTTAATTGTCCGAATTCCCATTGCTTCGCACGCAAATAGGATGTTGCTTTAAAAATAATTTTTTGCAATTTGCACCAATTAAGATCTTTTTTATAAATGTCCCCTGTAGCTGAATAATTTGCGCCGTAGCAAATATGACAAATTGCTGCAGCAACGCATTTTTTGCATTCTCCATCAAGAGCTGAACGTGGAAGTAAATCTTGAAAGTTTATTTCGCCCATCTTAATAGCTTTATTTTCTCCTACAGAAAGAGGCATAAAAAATTGACAGGGGTATGCGATTCCGTCCACATCATATGATACCATATTCAAACCAGCACCACATTGACGATATGTATCTACATTTTTCTCGTTTCCTACCTTTTCAAGAGGAGCACCTAACAAAGAGCATATTTTTATTTCAGGATGTTCAAGGTAAAAATTTATTAATTCCATTAGCTGCTCTTCAAGTATAGAAACATTTTTTCGTCCGACCAATCAATTCCATAAGCCAAATTACAACTCACCTCAAACCCCTTTGTATGACAAAACACAATATTTTCACACAAATGCGAAAGCGTATCAGCAGAAATGGTCATTTTTATTGGATTTTGGTAATAATTATTAGCAAAAAAGTCAAGATCAATCATGTCAAAGGAATTGCTACGGTTTATGTTGTGAGATTCTCGGGTCCCATCCAAGCTCAATGCGCAGGTTACATGATTTCTATGTTCCAATAGCCATTTTTTTATTTCTCCGTGAACCAATGTACCATTTGTAACCAAACAAAAGAAGCAGTGATCTGTATATTTTTTATCTTCGGCATACTCAACAATTTCTTTTATTCTCTCAAAAGCAACTAAAGGTTCCCCACCAAACAGATCAACTTCAATATATGTGTCGTCAGAAAAATCTATCAAATGCTTGTCCAAAATATTTTTGGCATCATTGAATGAAATGGTTTTTTTTGATTTGTGATTTTCATAGCAATAAGAGCAAGCTAAATTACACGATTGTGTTATAGTTATATTCAAAAAATTATTTTCATTTTTTAAATTGATAGCCATAGAAATATTCTCCTTTATTTTTTTAATTAATGTGAAAAACGACCTGTGAATTCGCGGCATAACTGAATCCACAGGTCGCCAAAAGGCATTAGCCTCTTGTGGTTGAGCTGGAGCATCCTCCGGAACAGCCACTGCATCCACCAGAGCAACCGGTGCATCCACCGCAATACTCACAACCATAAACCGTGCCAATCTCAATTGAAGTAACTTTTCCATTGCTGTTTTCAAGAATGTCACTGATTTTGGTCAAAGCTGTGTCGTTCAACTTGAACATATTATATTCCTCCTTATATATTTATTAAGCAAATTTTGCTTAATATTCAAAACTATTTGGAATAATACCCCAAGCAACAGGCCCTTTGATATAGCCGAGATGCAATATCTGAATTCCGTTCTACACCGAAGCCATTTTCAAAACAAATTGCCAATGAATGTATAGCCTGACAATTTTGCTTTTTCGCTGCTTTTAAATAAAACTTTATTGCTTTACTATAATTCCTTTTAAGAAAATAATGATTTCCCAAGTTCATTATTGCATCTGCGTTTCCTTTGTTAGCTGCTTTGCGATAATACAACAATCCTTTTCTTACATCTGAACGCTTCTTTCCATGCATATAACATAACCCCAGTAAGTTTTGAGCGCAGGAAAGATTGCGTACACCTTTTTTGCTTAATAGAGCAAAGGCTTTTTCTATATCCTTATTAACGCATCGCCCAGATATGTAGCACGCAGCCAAATTATACGTTCCCCATATAAAACCTTTGTCTGAAGCATTGCTATACGCCTCTATTTCCAACTGCGGATTAATTTCAACGCCTACCCCTTTTTTATAACAAAGTCCTAACCTATTAAACGCACGAGCATCGCCCAGTTTTGCCGCTTGATAATAACAGTTAAAAGCTTTATCATAATTACGTTCAGTTCCACACCCAAGTTCGAATAATTGCCCAAGATAAACCAATGACCAACTGTGTTGTTGTTCAGCAGCTAAACTATAGTAGTAAAAAGCTCTTTCATAATTCCGCTTACACGATTTACCTGTATGATAACATCTTGCTAAAAAATAAGCAATCACAATATCATCATTTTGATTGTACGATTTTAAAACCAAGAACGCAAGGCGTTTACAATGAAGTTTAATTAAAAATTTACCGATAATTTTTTTAATCCTTTTGATGTCTGCTTTCTCCTTTTATGCATCATATACACCACATAATTTGCATTATGTGGTAAAATTTACTTACAATAAAAGATTGAGCGTATATATTCCCCCACTCAACAAGACCAATGAAAAAATCAGAACCTCATTGGTCTTGTTGGCGTGCCGCTCTTAAAGAATTTGACGAAATTTTCAGTTTTTTGCGTGATTTGGCTTGACAAAAACTGTATTCAGTGGTAAAATGTAATATGTAATCAGTAGCGTTCACTACATAATGCAAATTATGTGGTGTTTTATTTTTTTCACAGTTAATATCGCAAGAGCCCTAATTTCTGAATTTGTCTTCTATGTACCTCGCCTGTTTCCATTG
>CAZSSE010000110.1:0-5504 GCA_964609165.1 uncultured Lachnospiraceae bacterium | reverse complement strand
ATTTACAACAATATATTATTAAAAAACTATTAACAAACCGTGAACGCCACAATATATTGTGCCGAAAAAATCAAAAAAATGCTGTATTTTGCGGTACGACATAGATGTCGTATTAAAAAATGGTAATATCCCGCCGTTTTCCTTCATAGAATTTTACAGATCAAAAAATAAAAGGCAGGATATAAATATGGCGACTGTTATCGTTCAGAGCCCTAAACGCGCGGGACAGCTTTCAAAAAGAGGACAGAATGCGATGCTTAAACGCTTGAGCGAGGTTCTTCCGCTGCATCTTTACTCGGAAATAGAGCGATTTATTCCTACAGGATGCGGAGCTTCGGGACTTGCTCTTGAGGAAATACGCCTGCGGAGCGGGAGAAGTGTATATCTGACGCTCGGCAGAGCGGCGGACAAGCAAAATCTTGCGATGGATACGGTTATTTCTTCTGATGAGATTTCGCAGATATTTGAAAAAATGTGCGATGGGTCTTTATACACCTATAACGAAAGTATTGTCAAGGGGTATATTTCAATAGGCGAGGGGATCCGAGTAGGTGTATGCGGACGAGCATCTATAGAGTCGGGGAGAATATTGGGAGTTTATAACGTTTCGGCTCTTAATATACGTATTCCTCACGGGATCATAGAGCTTGGCGGAGAGCTTTTTTGCCCTATAAGAGAATGTGTGAGGCGCGGAGAGGGAGTGCTTGTGTACTCTCCGCCAGCCGAGGGTAAGACCACTTTGCTTCGCTCGCTTTGCACTATGCTGTCGGGTGGGGATCGACCTATGCGTGTTGTTCTTGTTGATTCACGCGATGAGCTTGGATTTTTGCCGGATTTCCATAGGCTATCAGTAGACGTGCTTACGGGGTACCCAAAGGCGGAGGGAATATCTATTGCTACGGCATTTATGAATCCGGAGGTAATAATATGTGACGAGATAGGCTCGCCCGATGAGTCAAAAGCCATTGCCTCAGCACAGAACTGCGGAGTTCCCCTTATAGCCTCCGCGCATGGAGATGACATTCTGTCGGTGCTTCGGCGTCCGTCGATGCGTGCTCTGCACGACGCTTATGCGTTCGGGCTTTACGTTGGCATAAGGATAGCGCGTGACACAGGCTTCAGCTACGTGTTTCATTCAAGAGAGGAGGCGCAGAGGCTTTTTGAAGATATTGGGAGTTGCGATCCTTCTTTTTAGCGGAGCCGCATTTTGCTTTGTAATGGTGTCCGAGCTTGAACGCAGGCTGAAGAATATTCGCGCGCTTTGTGAGTTGCTGCGGATAACGAAGCGGATGGTAGACAGCTTTTCGATGTCGGCACGCGATATATTGAATAAGCTCCCGCGCGAGCTTATGAATAATTGCGGATATTCCGATGCGACTGCACCGCAGGGCTTTTACGATTTTGCGGTCGCCTGCGAGGTGTGTGATCGGGAAGCAAAGGAAATATTGCTTGAATTTGCTGCGACGTTCGGGAAGAGCTATCGCGCAGAGCAGCTACGTCAATGCGAATATTACGTTGAACGCATGAGTGAACTGGAGCTAAAGCTGTCGCAAAAGCTTCCGGTGCAGAAAAAGCTTGTATTGACGTTGGTGCTTTCCGTAACGCTTATGGTTGTGATACTCTTGATTTGAGTTAAAGGGAAGGATATAGGATATATGGAAGTCGGACTTATACTGAAAATAGCGGGTGTAGGCATTTTGGTATCAATAATCTCAATGATACTGTCAAAGGCAGGCAAGGACGAGCAGGCAATGCTTGTTACCGTTGGCGGTATAGTAGTTGTAATGCTGATGCTTGTTGAGGAGATCGGAACTTTGCTTGAAAGCGTGCAAAGTGTATTCGGATTATAATAAAATGGACGTTTTCCCATTGGTTCTGAAGGCGTGCGGCATAGGTGTTCTTGCGGCATTATGCCTTGTAGTGATAGGGCAGATGTCTCATGGATACGCGACCGTGCTGCGTATATGCGGTGCTTTGCTTCTGTTCGGAATATTTTTACTTGTGCTTGAAGGCTCGGTGTCGGCTATTGAGGAAGCGTTTTTTGCCGCCGACGATATTGGCGTTGCATCCGAGGCGTTTGAAACCATGCTTAAGGCATTGGGTGTGGCGTTGACAAGCCGATTTTGCTCGGATGTTTGCAGAGACTGCGGTGAGGGCACGCTTGCGGGCGCGGTTGAGAGCGTTGGCAGGATCGCAATATTTGCTTTGGCGGTTCCAACGATGGTAAAGCTGCTCGGTACTGCGAGAGAAATGCTGCAAATGATAGAATAAGTAGAATAATAGAATAGGCAAAGAAAAGGAAGGTAGCAAATGAAAAAATGTATAGGGATAATATTTGCCATGGCCATGATCGCTTTTTGCGGCTTTTCGGCGTCTGCTATTGACGGCTCGGAGCTGATAAGCGAGGAAGAGTGGGAGAGCTTCGAGCAGGCACTACCTAAGGAGGTGCGCGATGAATTTTTTGATAGCGGTATTAAGGACAGCGGGGAGTATGCCGATGCAGTGATCGAAAAGAGCGGGATAAAGTATGTTTTTTCATGCTTACTTGATGAGATCTCCCTTGAATGGGGGAGTGCCGCAAGACTTTTTCTCACTATTTGCGCCCTTCTTATAGTTTCGGCGGTCTTTAATACCGCAAGCGCATCGTTCTCAAACGATTCGCTTGCCTCGGCTGTGAGATTTTGCTCTGCAGGTGCGATATTTGCGGTTATAGTATATACGCAATACGAGCATTTCGAACAAATAGAAAAATTTTTTGATTCGCTAGGCACGCTTATGCGCGCTATGATCCCCATGACGGCAAGCATATGGGCAATGGGTGGAAACGTAAGCACGGCAAGTGTAGGAAGCGCGTCGTTTTTCGTTATGCTGAGTGTTTGCGAGGAGCTGCTCAGAAGCAGTATTGTTCCGATATGCTGCGTGATGAGCGTTCTCGGACTGTGTGACGCAATGTCTGATGAGATGAAGACAGGCAGGCTGCTTGCCGCGATAAAGAAAATATATGCGTTCTTTCTCGGTATTGTAATGACTCTTCTTCTTTCATCACTGTCGGCGCAAACGTCGATTGCCGCTGCCGCCGATACGACGGCGGCGCGAACGGCGCGCTTGCTGAGCGGAACAGTGATACCCGTTGTTGGCGGAAGCGTTGGAGAGACCTTGCGTACAGTTTACAGCGGAGTGGCGTATCTGAAAAATATTTTCGGAATTGGCGGTATAGTGATGATAAGCGGGCTGCTGCTCCCTGTGGGCGTATCGGTATTGCTTACAAGATTGGTGTTTTTGATATGCGGTGGTTTGGCGGAGTTATTGGGGTGCAGCAATGAGGCGCGTTTTTTGGGAAATCTCGGAGAGATATACGGAACTATACTCGCGGTAATATCGGGTGTATCTGTGATGTTTATTCTTGCACTTTGTATCTTTATGCAAACTATGGTTGCGGTGATGTGATGAGAGAGTATTTTGTAGGAATAATTTCGGTTGTATTTCTCGGTGGTATGATAGTTACGATAATGCCGTCGGGAGCGACGCAAAAATATCTGCGTCTCTTATGCGGACTTTCCGTAATGGCGTGTATGGTAATGCCGGTGTTTTCGCTTTTTACGGAGCGAAATACAGGTATAGATAATTGGGATGCTTTAAACGGCTTTGACAGCGGTGATGAATTGGAATATGTTGAAATATACAATAATTCGTTAAAAAACGCAGTGGCTGATAATGCCGAAAATGCCTTGAAAAACGATATAATCAGAGAGTTTTCGGCACGTTATGATGATATTGACGTTGAGATTGAGGTGTCCGCAAGCAGTGATGAAATTTACATATTAAGTGTTTGGCTTAAGATACATCCGTCGGGCGTGCTTCTTGATCCGCATGAGATAAAAAAATATCTTGAGGACAGGCTTCAATGCCCGTGCACTGTTGTATATTTATAATGCTGAAAAATATAATTATCTTAATGATAATTGCTTATAAATAAGAGGGAGATTTAGTATAATATTATGTCGAAAAATGTAATTATCCGAGAGCCTTCAAAAAAGCGTATCATAGCGTTGGTTCTGTTGGCGATGCTCGGCGTTGCGCTGATATTTTTCAGTAAATGTGCATCAGATGACGCAGAAAATATGACGTCGGGAACAGAGCTTGAGGAGCTCGATCCTGCGGAATATGCCAAGAGCGTTGAGGAAAGGGTCGAGTCGCTCTGCAACAAGATAGACGGAGTGAGCTCGACCTATGCTGTGGTAACGCTTAAGGGTGGATACCGCGCCATATATGCGACGGATTCGCAGTCGGGAAGCTCAAATTCCAAAAATCAAACGGTAATAATCGGCAGCGGATCCTCGGAAAAGGCTTTGCTTATCGGATATGAAAACCCCGAGATCGCAGGTATAGGTATAGTATGCTCGGGCGGAAACGATCCCGTGCTGCGCTCGAATATCATATCTGTCGTATCGTCAGCGTTCAATATAAGCACAAACAAAATTTTTGTTGCGGGAACTTAACTGTTTGATGTCATATTTGTATGGGTGTGTCCATATAGATGTATCGTAGTACAAAACAAACTTTCGGAGGAACTTGTTATGAAAATGGAAAATGCGAAGGGCAAATTTGCGGCTTTCTGCCGCAAGATCGGCAAGAAAAATATGATAATCGCGGCTGCATTCGTTGTGGTTGCAGTTGCACTCGTCGTTGCTATTTCTGCGCTCAGCGGATCTGGTAAAGACGGATATGACTACAGCCAAGGTGCCGGAATGACACCGGATACCGGCTCGGTCGGAGCGGGTAGCACAGATGCCACCGATAGTGTTGATACATATTTTTCAAGCGTTCAGCTCAACCGTCAACGCAGTCGTGATGAGGCGCTTGAGGTGCTTCAGGGTGTAGTTGATAACGACTCCTCAACAGAGACCGCAAAAAACGAGGCACTCGCAGAGATCAATAAGCTCGCCAAGGTAATGGAGACGGAGGCTAACATCGAGACACTTATCGTTGCAAAGGGCTTTGAGGAATGTGTTGCCGTTATAAGCGACGATGGCGCAAGCATAGTTGTAAAGAGCGAGGGGCTTCAGGCTGCACAGATCTCGCAGATCAACGAGATCGTTTATGAGCAGGCAGGCATCAGCCCCACGGATATTAAGATCATTCAGAGATAGTATAGCTGTAGCAGAGGTGTCCTTCTGTGCATATTATTTATTGCAGAGTCTGAACAGGAGGACATACTATGAACAAAGAGCATACAGACGGAAGAAGCATATCCGTACATAGCGGAGGATTATTTGCCGCAGCCAATAGCGGTGCGGGCTTTGAGAGCTTTTATCCGAACATATTTTCGGACGCGCGCATATTGCGACGGTACCTGATAAAGGGCGGTCCCGGAACAGGAAAGAGCAGCTTTATGAGACGTGTTGCCGACGCGGCGGAGAGCGAGGGCTACAGGGTGGAGTATTACCGATGCTCCTCGGACTACACATCTCTTGATGCTATAGTTATAGAAAATACCGTCGCCC
>CAZSSE010000109.1:0-5510 GCA_964609165.1 uncultured Lachnospiraceae bacterium | reverse complement strand
AGATATATCAGCGTTATCCAAGGTTGATAGTCAACATAAAACTCTTTGAAAGAGAGACTCCACGGGTGCTTTATAAGTACCCAACCAAACACATCGAATACAATGCAGATGCCAACCCATATTGCTCCCATAATCAGTGCTTCAGATATTGTAGGATTATCTATCCCAGTCATATATAGAAAACCAAATATAGTAAATAAGATGATATTATATAACGGATGCCACGGCTTTGTTGCCTCATATCCTTCGCCCATACCGTTCTCGTCCATTGGTTTCATACCGAGTATGTAAATATTGATTATTGTATGAACAATGCCTACACAAGTAACCAATATATAGCTGATCCAAAACCATAACATTGACAAACCAAAGTTTTGCATCTGTTTTATTCCCTCCTCAAATTCTTATTTATCAATGAGTTTATTATATCATATTTCCATGAACTTTTCAACCGCTTTGCTTTTCCTTTGCTTACCGCAAACCAAAAATTAAGAGCTGACGGTCGTTTCCGTCGGCTCTTTGTGTATTCGGCTCGCTTCGACAAATCATAAATTGGCTGTTTACTCCTTAATCTCGTATATAAACAAAGTTTCGTTAATGATTGCATAGGAAACGCTTTTCCCAACTAAATCTTTGCATTCTTCTGTGCTAAAATATGCCGATGTTGAATATTCATTATCATTTACTTTGATAATAACACCACCTGTATGTCTATAAAAACCTTGTTCCCAATTCGTAATAACTCCATCGGCAGGAACAACCTTTTTGCATTTATTCTTAAATATAAAAAACATAATGAGAAAATACATACCGGGTAGTAAAAGGCAAACAAAATCTGCTATATTTACGACAACCAATACACCTGTTCTAATAGTTTTTGTAAATGATAAAAGACATATTAAAGTTTCCAACAGAACAAATTGAATTAACCATTTCAACGCTGTTGACAAATATTTTCTTAAAGATAGTTCCATAGAAAGTACCTCCACAAATTCTCATTTATCGTTGTATATATATTATATCATATTTCTATGAACTTTTCAACCGCTTTGCTTTTCCTTTGCTTACCGCAAACCAAAAATTAAGAGCTGACGGTCGTTTCCATCAGCCCATTGTGTATTCGGTTCTCCCCGACAAATTGCAATTTATTGAATTGATTGTCTGATCCAATTATCGAGAAATTCCATCTGTTCGTCTGTATGAAACCAATGTTCCCCATTTTGCATTACAGTAAGTGAGGCATCAATCTGATTTGCAAATTTAGATATAGTTTCGAGCGAAGTCAAATTGTCTTTCTCACCATATAAGATAAATTATATCATTTTTTTGCCGATTTTTCAAGTTATCATAACGCAAAAAAAATCTCGAAAAATTTCAGAAAAATCGTCAAAAAGCCCTTTGCATTTTCTTAAAATTTGTGGTATAATATCGTCAGTGCGTAGCCAAAAGGCGTAAGTCCAGCTTAAAGGACTTACGCCTTTTCTTCATTTATCAGGTACCGGGAGGTTTTAAAAATGGACAAAGAAAATCAAAGCTATCTTGCCACTGAGAAGGTCGGCAAGCTCATGGGCAGGTACGCCGTGCCCTGTATCATCTCACTTTTGGTCGGCGCGCTTTACAATATCGTCGATCAGATATTTATTGCAAACGCCGACTATCTCGGCTCATACGGAAATGCCGCCAACACCGTCGTATTTCCGCTGACCGTTATCGCACTCGGTATTGCCGTAATGATCGGTGACGGATGCTGTGCCTTCGTCAGCATCTCCCTCGGAGAGAATAAGCCCGAAAATGCTACACGCAGCGTGGGTAATTCTATTCTTCTGTGTGTGATCGACAGTATCGTTCTGACTGCTGTTTATCTCATTTTTATGGAACCGATATTGACGGCTTTTGGCGGTAGAGTTAACACCGAGACCTTTACCCTCTCCAAGGAATATTTCTTTTGGATCGCCCTCGGCATTCCGTTCTATATGTTCGGACAGGCAATGAACCCCATTATCCGTGCGGACGGCAATCCCAAATTCGCTATGTTCTCCACCTTGGCAGGCGCTATTATTAACATTATTCTCGACCCTATCTTCATTTTCGGCTTCAAGTGGGGCATGATGGGCGCGGCAGTTGCTACTGTCATCGGTCAGATCGCAACGGCTGCGCTTTCCGCTTGGTATCTGCTCCGCGCCGAGATCATTAAGCCTGCCAAGGGCGATTTCCATATAAAATCAAATATCGTTGGTAAAACTCTTTCACTCGGACTTTGCTCCTTCCTTGCGCAGATCTCGCTCGTGGCTGCTATGGCGGCAATAAACAATATGATACGCAAATACGGAGCAATGGATGCCATATTCGGACAGGAGCAGTACGCACAAATACCTATGGCTGTTGTCGGCATAGTAATGAAGTTCTTCCAAATTGTCATCTCCATCGTCATCGGTATGGCGGCAGGATGTATCCCGATCGTTGGATTCAATATGGGTGCTAAGCTGCACGACAGAGTAAAAAAATTATTCTCCAAGCTCCTGATCGCCGAAGCCATCGTCGGTACGGTTGCGCTTTTTATCGTGGAGCTATTCCCGAACGCACTCATTCAGATTTTCGGTGCGGCTAACGAGAGCGCGTATTATACCGATTTTGCAGTAAAAGCCTTCCGCATTTATCTGTGTATGATAGCATTGGCTTGCGTAAACAAGGCAACCTTTATCTTTTTGCAGGCAATGGGCAAGGCGGCGGAGTCCACGATGCTCTCTATGGTGCGTGAGATCGTGTTCGGTGTTGGATTTGCGCTGCTTCTTCCCCTATTCTTCGGTCTTGACGGTGTGCTTTATTCTATGCCCGTGTCGGATATTATCACAGCGGCAATCTCGGCGATTTTGATTGCCAAAACCTACAAGCAGCTTGACCGTGCAGAGCAAGAAACGGCGCAGCTTCTTGAATAGTTAAGTTGCATTTTTTCTTTAGCCAAATTACTGCGTTAGCTTTAAAGCAACGAAAGAACCATACCCTTGAGCTAATAACTCTTGAGTATGGTTCTTTAATTTTCATCTTCTGCTTATTTTATCCTTAAGATCTCCATATACCGGCGTTGCCAAGCCGAAGCCTCCGGAGACGGCAAGGATCTGCCCTGTCGTATAGGCCGAATCATCACTTGCAAAATACACAACTGCGGCGGCTATCTCCTCGGGAAGTCCCATTCTCCCGAGCGGAATATGCTTTAAGAACAGATTGCGAAAATCCTCGGTCAAGCTATTCTGCACTGCATCGGTCGCGGTCATTCCGGGCAGAACTGCGTTACATCTGATGTGATGTTTCGCCTCGTGCACCGCTATCAATTTTGTAAGATAATTGATAGCCGCTTTTGACGTGCCATAGGCGATTTGTGAGACATCCGGGACGGCTCCGCCTACGGACGAGATGTTGATAATGCTTCCACAGGCTTGCTCTCGCATATATTTGAGAACCTCCTTGCTTGCCATAAATACGCTTCTCAAATTCATTGTTACCGTATCTAAAAACACTTCCGTGTCGGTGCTTGCAATATCGAGATCCCGTGTGGGATTTGACGTGCCGAAGTTATTTACGAGTACGTCGATCCTTTCCGCATCCATCGCAACCTCCTTTACCATAGACGCATAAGATTCGGGTACGCTTGCATCGTTATATACGCATTTCACGTTATATCCCTCACCGTTCAGCTCATCGGCAGTCTTCTGCGCCCCTTCAATATTTCTTGCCGCCATATACACAACAGCACCTTCCCTTGCGCAAGCTCTGACGGTTGCAAGACCGATGCCCCTTGTCGAGGCGGTTACAATGATTACCTTACCCCTCAGCTTCATAAGCATACTCCTTTTTTGTGTGAATTTCAGGCAGCAGAAGCACTGCAATGATTCCAACTGCCACGCAAGCGATTTCTACTATCGCAAGTGTTTTGATAGAATGTACCGCCGCGAGAATTTCGTCAAGCCCCGATGCGACGCTGCTTGTAACTCGGTTCGTAAACAGCGGAACAAAAACCGCCACGCCGAAGGGTGCGGCAAGATCACGGAAAAGTCCGTATGTTCCCGTAGCGGCTCCCGCCTTGGCAGGTGCTATTCCCGAAAGAACAACTCTCATAAAGATCGTAGCATTCGCTCCCAAACCAAATCCGAGAACACCGAGAGAAGCGGCAAGCAAAAGCACCGAGGCTTCGGGCGAAAGCAAAAGCATTAAAGCACAGCCGATGCCCGTAACGGCAAATGATGCCGTGAGAATGCGTTTCGGCTCATATTTATCCGCAAGCGGGCCGAGCAATATCGAGCCGAGCGACATTCCGATATACATAATTGAGATAGCATATCCCGATATTACCGTACTTTCTGGTCTCGTATAGTTTACGAAAATAATAATATCGGTCATATTCGCCTGCATAAGTCCTTGAGTAAGAAAAAGTGCTGTCACAGAGAGGATAAACGCCCGCCTTTTCATAAAGCTACTCTGCAGAATAGGCGTTTTTGCTTTTCTTTCTATCAGTATAAGGATGACAAGTGATATGATGGCGGCGATCATAACCGATAAAAAAGGAATTGAGCTCCACCCGAAATTCTGCCCGAAGGACGGAACACACAGCATCAGGCTGAAGAAGACGATCACAAGCACACTGCCATATCCGTCAAAGCCTGCAATGCTCTTTTTCGCAGATCGCTTCTCCCTATTTGTTATAAGACAGGCTAAAAGCACGAGAACTGATATAAGGACGCATATCCACATCATCGCACGCCAACCAAAGCTGTTGATGATCCAGCCGCCGACAGTGGGGCCGAATATAACTGCGGCACTTGAGATCAGCATATAAAGCGAAAAGCCGCCGGATACCTTATCCTGTGGAAATTCGCTGATGATATACGCCATAACCACAGGAGCGATTGCCGCGTTGCCTATTCCCACAGTGAAGCGCGCAATCAGCATAAAAATAAGCGAAGGCGCGATTGCCGTCATAATGCTTCCCAGAGTAAAAACGGCAATCCCCAAAAGAAGGGTTGTGCGCCGCCCGATAACATCTCCTAACTTTCCCAAAATCGGAGCAAATGCTGCGCCGGATACCGACATAGCGAGAGCCGTCCACGTCGTATTGTTATAGTCCAGCCCCAGATCCTTGATAAAAGCGGGGCCGAGAACAGCCGTAAAGCCTCCGACAATACCGATCAAAAATGCGGCGAGCGCATAAGGGATAAAGCCGACAAGATATGATTTTGTATTTGTTTTTGCCATACGTAGCTCCTAAACAGATCATTATGTTTTTTATTATATCCATTTTTCTCTGCATTATTTGTGAAAAATACGGGCATAATTCATAGCGAAAACAAAAAGCAAAGGAGATTGATTTATGTCAATGATCAACAAAGAAATTTCGGATTTTAAAGCCTACGCATTTCACGAAAACGATTTCAAATTCGTTTCCAAGGATGATATTCTCGGCAAGTGGAGTGTATTCTTCTTCTACCCTGCGGATTTTACCTTCGTATGTCCCACGG
>CAZSSE010000108.1:0-5520 GCA_964609165.1 uncultured Lachnospiraceae bacterium | reverse complement strand
CATTATCAAGAAGCCAAATATAATTTTTTGGGGATCCTCCCGCTACGAATGGGCATTCGGTGGCAACGAAAATACCGTTTGGCATGCTCGCAATTTGTTGCCGTGGTATTGGCGGCGGCAAAAGAGATTTCACTTCCGAAAGATCCGTATTTAATGCTGCCAAGCGATTTTTCTCAAATTCTTCATGCTCAAAAAATTTATGACGGAATCTTAACCAATTGCTCGTTTTCCTCCCATGATACCCTCATTTCTTTTCGCAAATAAAATTTTTTTGAATTTTTTTCAAAAACCTCTTGACTTTTCAAAAGTTACATGATATAATAATACACGTTCCACACGCCGGTGTGATGGAATTGGCAGACGTGCTGGACTCAAAATCCAGTGGTAGCGATACCGTGTCGGTTCGACCCCGACCACCGGCACCAAAAAGCAAGCGCGATCGTTTTCGGTCGCGCTTGCTTTTTACTTTTTTATTTGTAAAGAGCAAAAAATTATCCAAAACAGAATATTTTTTCAAAATAGGTATTTACAAAAGATAAAATATATGGTATAATTATTCCACAAACGGAACAAGGAGCTTTGCTATGGATTATATTACGAGAATTAAACAGATAAAAAGCGAAAGAAAGATAACAAATGAAAAGCTCTCCGAGCTTACGGGCATCCCGCTCGGTACACTAAGCAAAATAATGGCAGGAATCAGCGATTCTCCAAAGCTTTCAAATATGGTACTTATTGCTGACGCTCTTGGATGCTCACTTGATTATATAGTCAGCGGAACTCCGGAGAACAAAAACAATTATGCTCTTTCCGCCGATGAGATCGCTTTTATCGAGGACTACCGTCAGCTGGATACACATGGAAAGGAGCTTTTATCTCTCGTAGCACAAAAGGAGCTTGACCGCATAGGTATGCTATCCGAAACAACAGCGGTTTCTTCTCATTCGTCAAAGTCCGTCAAAACCGCAAAGATCCTCCCCACTCCCCCTACTCTTACCTCCAAAAGCATATCCTCGGATTTTGCACGCAGATCTGTGCTTTTGTACGATCTTCCGGTTTCCGCCGGTCCCGGCGTGTATCTTGACGACTCAACTGCAGAGGAAATCAGTATTCCAAGCAACGAAAAAACAGCATCTACCGATTTTGCGCTTCGCATAAGCGGAAACAGTATGGAACCCAAATACCGCGACGGAGACATATTGTTGGTCGAAGATACCGATAGCGTTGAAATTGGAGAGCTCGGCATTTTCGTGCTCGATGGAAACGGATATTTCAAGAAATTCGGCGGTGATCGCCTTATATCTTTCAATCCCGATTACGGTGATATACTTTTGAGAAATTATGCCGAAGCAGTGTGTTGCGGTCGTGTCGTTGGAAAGCTGAAAAGAAAATAATGTGTTTAAAATACGCTCTTACGCCGCAAGAGCGTATTTTTGTTTCCTTTTTGAGAAATATTATCAAAAAGGCGGTGTAATTATTATGATAAATGTAGTAGAGGTAATAAGCGATATGAACGTAGGCGGAGCCGGCATACTTTTGCTTAACCGCTTATCAAACGCAAATAAAAGCATCTTTAAATACTGCGTTATTCTTCCCAAGGGAAGCCAATTAAAAAGCAGATTTCAAAGCATTGGAATACGGACGATTGAGATAAACGGATGTAAAAACCGATCCCTCGATGCCTTGGCTATTCCCAAAATATATTTGATATTAAAAAAAATAAAGCCCGATATTATTAATGCCCACGGTGCGCTGAGTGCAAGAATAGCAGCAAAGCTAACCGATGTACCAATAAAAATATATACACGGCATTGCGTATTTCCCGTAAATAAGATATATGATCTGAGGTGTGTACGCTCTGTCGGCAGACTTTTTAACAAAATATTATCCGATCATATCATAGCTGTAGCGCACTCAGCAAAGAAAAATCTTATTGACATGGGAACAGATCCGTCACAAATAAGCGTAATAATAAACGGATCGAGAAAGCTGTCAGAAGCATCTGAAAAATCTAAGTCAAAATTGCGAAAAGCCTTAGGAATACCCAAGAATTCCACCGTAGTAAGCATGTGCGCAAGGCTTGAAAAATGCAAGGATCATCTGACATTTCTGAAAGCAGCGGCTATTATATGTAAGCGCTCCGATAACTACCGTTTTCTGATAATTGGAGACGGAGCACTCCGAGAAACGCTATCCTTGATTGCCAAGCATCTATTGATTGACGACAAAATAATTTTTACGGGCTTTGTAAATGACGTTTCTGCGTATATGAACATTACGGATATAAACGTAAATTGTTCGATCGGCACAGAAACCTCCTCATTAGCTCTTTCAGAGGGAATGAGCTTAGGTATTCCCTCCGTGGCAAGCGACTATGGCGGCAACCCTTATATAGTCAAAAACGGATATAACGGATATATCTACCGACAGCAAAATGCACGCGATCTCGTCAAAAAAATATTATTGCTTGCGGATAAAAATATATATCGGGATATGTCCAAAAACGCAAAGGAAAGATTTTTCAATGAATTAAATGCAAAAGCTATGACCAATAACACAGAAGCTTTATATCTGTCATTGC
The DNA here is from genome assembly GCA_964609165.1 of uncultured Lachnospiraceae bacterium. GTDB lineage: Bacteria > Bacillota > Clostridia > Oscillospirales > CAG-272 > HGM12713. The sequence continues at coordinate 2,939 of CAZSSE010000108.1, read as the reverse complement.
TAAACGCAAAAAAGCGTCCGTAGCATTCGGACGCTTTTAGCTGTTATTTATCTTACTCATAAAAGCTTCTATATTCCCCTTAAACCTTCTCGTACTGCCAACCAAGGTCAAAGGAGATATATGATCGCCAGAGACCTGCTTTTTACACTCCTCAATATATGCCACAGTATCACGCTCGAACGCAAAGCATGCCTCTATCTTCTCACTTAAAAGCACGATCATATCAAGCTCGATCTCGTTGTCAGCTCGCTCAAGAAGCACCGAAAGATGCGAAACGGCAGAACTTACAGATACCATAATATCGGATATGTTGGACATAAGCTCATAAAATTCCCGCTTATATGATCTGTCTCTTTTTTGATCGTCAGAAAACAAGAAAAATTCCTTGCGGTCGAACTTATTGAGATATTCATCTACGAGTGTGTCAAGCTCTTGCAAGTGAACAAATATTTCCAAGGAAATATTGGCTTGTGCTTGATTTATATACGATTCATTCATATCATTAACCCTTGAATATGATATAAACAAAAGCGAACCGCACGTATTGATCGGGCGGTCCTGCTCTTGTACAAAAACTATTGCTTATTTGATTTCAACGTTGACGTCTCTGCCGTCAGCGTTAGCTGCCGCTCTCATGACGGTACGGATAGCCTTTGCTATCTTGCCGTGCTTACCGATGACCATACCCATATCGTCCTCGGCAACGCTTAAAACAAGATTAACTCTCTTGCCATCTGCGTTTTCGATAACGGTAACTTCATCAGGTGAATCAACAATAGCCTTTGCGATGTCGCATAAGGTTTGCTTCAAATCTGTCATCAGAGTTCACCTGCTGCAAATCAGTCGATGATGTTGGATTTCTTGAGAAGAGCGCGAACTGTATCCGTGGGCTGAGCGCCATTCTTTATCCAAGTCTGAGCCTTTTCGGCATCGATCTTGAGCTCATCGGAGCGGGGATTGAAATAGCCGAGCTCCTCGATGAAACGACCGTCTCTGGGCGAGCGGCTATCAGCAACGATAACGCGGTATGTGGGGGCCTTCTTTGCGCCCATTCTTCTAAGTCTCATTTTTACTGCCATTTTTAATGTCCTCCATAATTAAATGTTTAAATTTTTATCAATAGTTTATATAAAATCCGCATATTAAAACGGAATTTTAATCTTGCCTCGCTTGCTCATCTTGGCAAGCTTTTTGGGATCAGAAAACTGCTTCATAAGAGTTCTCGTTTGCTCAAACTGTCGAATAAGCTTGTTTACCTCTTCGACCGTTGTACCGCTTCCCGCCGCAATACGCTTTTTGCGTGATGCGTTGAGTATCTCGGGCTTTTCACGCTCGCGCGGAGTCATAGATCTGATAATCGCTTCCATACGCGCAAGTGCCTTTTCATCTATCTTTGCGTCCTTGAGCGCTCCCTGCTTCATTCCGGGCATCATACCCATGATCGAATCCAGATTGCCCATTCCCTTCAGTTGATCAAACTGCTCCAAGTAATCGTCAAGTGTGAAGGCTGACTCACGGAGCTTTTTCTCAAGCTCCATAGCCTTCTTTTCGTCATAAGCCTGCTCTGCCTTTTCAATAAGCGAGAGCACGTCGCCCATTCCCAAAATCCTCGACGCCATTCTATCTGGATAAAATGGCTCAATAGCATCAAGCTTTTCTCCTACGCCGATAAACTTTATAGGCTTTCCCGTCACTTGCCTTATCGACAGTGCCGCGCCGCCCCTTGTATCGCCGTCAAGCTTTGTAAGAATAACGCCCGTCACGTCAAGCAGCTCATCAAAGGTCTTTGCCACATTAACCGCGTCCTGACCTATCATAGCGTCAACTGTAAGCAATATCTCTGTCGGAGCAACCTTAGCCTTTATATTCTGAAGCTCCTGCATAAGCTCCTCGTCGATATGCAAACGACCTGCGGTATCAATAAATACCATATCGTAGCCCTTCTGAGAAGCATATTTCAAGCCCTCCTCCGCAATCTTCACGGGAGAAACCTTATCGCCCATCGTAAATACGGGAATACCGAGCTTATCGCCTACTATCTCAAGCTGCTTTATAGCAGCAGGACGGTAAATGTCACACGCCACAAGCAAAGGATTTTTACCCTGCTTTTTATAAAGACCCGCAAGCTTTCCCGCATGCGTAGTCTTACCTGCGCCCTGCAAGCCTACCATCATTACGACCGTAGGCGGCTTCGAGGAAATATTAAGCTTGGACTGTGAACCGCCCATAAGCTTTGTAAGCTCCTCATTAACTATCTTGACTATCTGCTGACCCGGCAGGAGAGATTCGAGAACCTCAGACCCTACCGCACGCTCGGACACACTGCTTATAAAGTCTTTAACGACCTTAAAGTTTACGTCTGCCTCGAGAAGCGCGAGCTTTATCTCCCTCATTCCCGCCTTTATATCGGACTCGGTGAGTTTACCTTTGCTTTTGAACTTGCGAAAAGCATTTTCAAGTTTTTCACTTAAGCTCTGAAACATAAAAACACCCTCCTTAAATTCTTTGGAGTATTTGGAGTATTTGGAGCATTTAGAACTTTACGGCACGAAGCAGCTCCTTGATCTTTTCGTTTATCTCATCGGGCAGATCGTACGCATTCGCAATATCCGAAAGCTCTGATGCTGTAAGCTCCACACTTTTCAGCTTTCTTGCGAGCCCAAGCTTTTCCTCATAAAACAGAAGCTCATCCTCGCACTTTTTTATAATATCACGAACACCCTGTCGGGAAATGTCTATTTCTGCGGCAATCTCCGAAAGAGAAAAATCTTCATTGTAGTACATATCCATTACCAAACGTTTACGTTCGGTAAGAAGCTCGCCGTAAAAATCGAGCAAGTACCCGATCTCCAAATTTTTTTCAAACATTTTTGCACCTTTCAAGGTCAAAATACGGTGTAAAGCAAAATGCTTTACAATTATATCATTAAGTATTTGAT
>CAZSSE010000107.1:0-5584 GCA_964609165.1 uncultured Lachnospiraceae bacterium | reverse complement strand
GATATAGGGATACTTGGTTCCGTATATGGTGTTATTAAAGCAAATGTGCAGATATGCCGCATCCTCACGGATCATATCCTTGGTAACAGTCGGTATGTGATCGAAATTGTCGTCCTTTGTAGTAGCGATGCACTTAACGTCATAACCGAGCTTCTGAGCCTCCTTGAACGCCTTGCCGGAGAACTGACCGGATACTACATAGTCAGCCTTGCCCGTTCTCTTTATGAGATTAAGCGGAACTGCCGCAAACTGTGTGGATGCACCGCCCTGAAGGAAGAGCACCTTGTAGTTGTCGGGAATATTCATAAGCTTGCGAAGCATAGCCTCTGCGTCTTTGATTATCGCTTCATAGTCCGGAGATCGATGGGACATCTCCATAACCGACATTCCCGATTCTCCATAGCAAACCAGCTCTGCTGCTGCTTTTTGAAGGACGTCAAGGGGAAGCATAGAAGGACCCGCCGAAAAATTGTACACTCTGTTCATAACAAATGAACCTCCGTAAAAATGAATTTAAAGCTTTTGTATCTTGCAAAAACTTATCCCTATTATACTTTACTGTCAAAAAAATGTCAATAGCTTTTGCAAAATTTTATTCTATATTTTTCATTTTTTTGCTTTAAAGCGTTAAAACGTCAAAAAAGTGCCGAAATTTTTGAGCTTCCGGCACTTGACTTCATTCTTTTACACTTTTTCAAGTTTTTTCAATCTTTTACAAGTATTATATCCCTTGCATACGGCAAGCTCTCTATCCAATCGCAGAGCGTATGCCATTCTGCAAGCTTATGGTTTCTTCTTGCATAATAGATATTGATGAGATTTTCATAGTTTAGCGTTACAGTCCTCATCTGGTTATAGCTTGACGGGAGAAGCTGTATCATATTATGCCATGCCTGCTTGTTGGTCTTATCCTCGCAGAATTTAATTCTTTCGGTCTCAAGATAAGCTATGAGCGCATCAAGCGTGCGAAGACCTCCCGCGTCAAGTCTGTCACACGAAAAATCCTCCCGTCCGAATGACTTAGCATGTATCTTGTGCATGGTGCTGCAGGAATTGGCAACCGTGCCAACCTTATACGTATCAAACTCCTTCCACCAATAAAGCGGAGCGGTAATATCTACAGACACAAAGATCTGACGCAAGAATTTCCGGTGATCGCTTCCTGCGTTCGCAAGCCTTTTGGCAAGCCCGAGATCGTTCTCTCCAAGCACATAATTCCCTTCCTCATCGTATCTGCTGTCTATCCTGTCCCAACTATTGAGAGGATTTCTCGCTCCCCTGACAGCATTGTCGAGATTCATAACCGACGTTCTTTCTATTTTAATCATTTTGCACCTCCCGCACAACGCCAATCGCTTAAGTTAGTTATAATATATCATATTTTGTTCTAAAAGTCAATATTGACTTTTTCTTTATTCTGTGTTATTATTATATCTGTAGTACATTTTACGGAGAGATATTGATTATGGAATATAAATTTTCTGACAGAATCGCAAATCTTAAACCCTCGGCGATCCGGGAGATATTCAAAAGTCTGACAGATCCGACCATAATATCCTTTGCTGCGGGCAATCCCTCTCCCGAATCCTTCCCCGTTGACGAGCTTGCCCGCTTCGCCGCGGAGATATTCGAGAATGAGTCGACAACTGCGCTGCAATACAGCATAACCGAGGGATACCCCCCGTTGCGTAACGCCATTGCCGAGCGCCAGAAGGTTCGCTTTGGTGACGCCATGGTACGCGAGAACGACAGCGTTCTGGTCGTATCGGGCGGTCAGCAAGGAATAGAGCTTGCATGCAAGGTATTCTGCAATGAGGGCGATGCGATCATATGCGAAAACCCGAGTTTTATAGGCTCGCTTAACTCCTTCCGCTCTAACGGAGCCACCCCCGTGGGCGTTCCGATGGAAAGCGACGGAATATCGCTTACAGAGCTTGAAAAGGCTTTGCGCAGCACGCCAAACGCAAAGCTTATGTACCTTATTCCCACCTTTCACAACCCGTCGGGAATTACCATGAGCCTTGAAAAAAGGCTCGGCGTGCTTGAGCTTGCAAGAAAATATGATATAGCTATCATCGAGGATAATCCATATGGTGAGCTTCGCTTTGCAGGCGAGGATCTGCCGACGCTCAAGAGCCTTGATACAGACGGCAGAGTTATATATTGCTCTTCCTTTTCAAAGATTCTTTCGGCAGGTATGCGCGTGGGCTTTGTCGTTGCCGACTCTACAGTATGCTCAAAAATGACTGTAGCAAAGCAGGGTGAGGACGTTCATACAAACATCTTCTTCCAAATGCTCTGCTATAAGTATATGACAGGTTGCGATCTCAATGCTCATATTGCTAAGATCAATGATATATACAGACACAAGTGCAACCTCATGCTTGAATGTCTCGACAAATATATCCCAAAGGATAAGGTCGAATTTACGCGCCCTGAGGGAGGTCTCTTTATATGGGGTACGGTCAAGGGCACAGACGACGCATCCAATATAGTAAAGCTCGCAATAGAAAAGAAGGTAGCTGTCGTTCCCGGCACCGCCTTCAACTGCGATACAGAGGCAAAATCGCCCTCGTTCCGACTTAACTATTCCACCCCCTCGGATGAGCAGATCGTCGAGGGCGTAAAGAGACTTGGCGAAGTATTCGCTTCCCTTTGATCTTTTTCTACAACAGTAAATCAATTCCACGGAGGACAAATATATGTTTCAGGATAAAAAGGTATCCTATTCGGGAGTTCAGCCGAGCGGAAACCTTACAATAGGAAACTATCTCGGAGCGATCAAGAATTTTTCCACCTACTCCGAGCAGTACAAATGCTTCTACTGCGTTGTCGATCAGCACGCAATCACGGTCAGGCAGGTTCCTGCCGAGCTTCGCCGCAGAACCTACGAAACTCTCGCGCTTTATATGGCGTGCGGGCTTGATCCGGAGAAAAATACTCTGTACGTTCAATCGCACGTGCACGAGCATACCGAGCTTGCTTGGATACTCAACTGCTTTACGATGTTCGGAGAGCTCTCACGAATGACGCAGTTCAAGGATAAGAGCGCAAAGCACTCGAACAATATCAACGCAGGTCTCTTCACCTACCCCGTGCTTATGGCGTCGGATATACTTCTCTATCAGACCGACGTCGTTCCCGTGGGAATCGACCAGAAGCAGCACGTTGAGCTCTGCCGCGATATAGCAGAGCGCTTCAATCAGCTATATCCCGACACGTTTACTGTACCCGAGCCTATCGTTTCAACATCGGGAATGAAAATAATGTCGCTTGCAGAGCCGCAGAAGAAGATGTCTAAATCCGATGAAAACGTAAATGCAGTAGTTTACATTTTAGATGACAAGGACACCATTATACGCAAGTTCAAAAGAGCGATAACCGACTCAGAGACCTCTGTTCGCTTTGCCGAGGGCAAGGATGGCATAAACAATCTTATGACCATTTATTCCTGCTTCACAGGCAAAACGTTTGAGGAGATAGAGCGTGAATTTGACGGTCGCGGATACGGTGACTTCAAGCTTGCAGTTGGTGAGGCATGTGCCGATGCGCTCGCTCCCGTTCAGCAAAAATTCAAGGATTATGTCTCCGACAAGGCATTTCTTGAGGCACAGATGAAGAAGGGTGCTGAGGAAGCGTCCTACTATGCCCGCAGAACGCTCGGCAAGGTCAAGAAAAAGCTTGGCTTCGTACAGATATAGAATTAATTTCAAAACATACAAATTACTTGAAAGGTCGATTTTTATGGAACAAACAAAGCTTAAAAATCTCAAAAACATCGCCGCGCAGATCCGCCTCGGAGCACTTGATGGCGTTCACGCCGCGGCATCGGGACATCCCGGCGGTTCTCTCTCGATAGCCGATATTATGGCTTATCTGTATTTTGAGGAGATGAACGTCAATGTTGACGATCCCAAGTGGACAGAACGCGACAGGTTCGTTCTCTCAAAGGGACACACGGCTCCCGCGCTTTATGCAACGCTCGCACTCAAGGGCTTCTTCCCCGCCGACGAGCTCAAAAAGCTCCGTCAGGTTGATTCATTCCTGCAAGGTCATCCGGATATGAAGGGCACACCCGGCGTTGATATGTCGACAGGCTCCCTCGGTCTTGGTATCTCGACTGCTTGCGGAATGGCTCTTGCCGCTAAGATCGACGGCAAGAATTACCGCACCTACACGATCGTCGGTGACGGTGAGAGCGAGGAGGGTCAGGTATGGGAAGCCGCTATGTTTGCGGCGCACTATAAGCTCGATAATCTTTGCGTTATCATTGACTGGAACGGTCTTCAGATAGACGGCTCGGTTGAAGAGGTAATGAACCCCACACCCCACGACAAAAAGCTTGAAGCATTCGGATTTCACGTCATATCGATCGACGGACACGATTTTGATCAGATCGAGGCGGCATTCAACGAGGCAAAGACCGTTAAGGGTAAGCCTACCGCTATTATCGCTAAGACCGTTAAAGGCAAAGGCGTTTCCTTTATGGAAAATCAAGTCGGTTGGCACGGAAGCGCACCGAATGACGAGCAGTACGAAAAAGCAGTTGCCGAAATAAAGGCATCTATGTAAGGAGGCAGAAAGATGGCAGAAAAAATAGCAACGAGAGAAGCCTACGGCAATGCACTTGCAGAGCTTGGCTCCGAATACGATTTCGTAGTTCTTGACGCCGATCTTGCGGCAGCTACAAAAACAGGTATATTTAAAAAGAAATTCCCCGAAAGATTCTTCGATTGCGGAATTGCCGAGGGCAATATGATGTGCGTGGCAGCAGGTATTGCGGCGACGGGAAAGCCTGTCTTTGCATCATCATTCGCTATGTTTGCCGCGGGCAGAGCATTCGAGCAGATCCGTAATTCGATCGGATACCCACACCTCAACGTAAAGATAGGTGCCACTCACGCAGGAATTACTGTCGGAGAGGACGGAGCAACACATCAATGTCTTGAGGATATTGCGCTTATGCGCTCTATTCCCGGAATGGTAATAGTAAATCCCGCAGACGCAGTTGAAGCAAAAGCGGCTGTCAAGGCAGCTCTTGAATACAACGGACCTATGTATCTGAGATTTGGCAGACTTGCAGTTCCTGTGTTCAACGATCCCGACAGCTATACATTTGAGTTAGGCAAGGGTATTTGCCTTAAGGACGGTACCGACGTTACTATCGTAGCGAGCGGAGTTACCGTTGATATGGCACTCAACGCGGCAGATATGCTTGCCAATAAGGACATCAGCGCAAGGGTTATCAATATTCATACAATAAAGCCGCTTGACAGAGATATTATTCTCAAGGCGGCAGCAGAAACAGGCGCTATTGTCACCGCCGAGGAGCATAACATTATAGGCGGACTTGGAAGTGCAGTTGCAGAGACAGTATGTGAGGGTCGTCCCGTTCCCGTAGTGAGAGTCGGAATAAACGATAGCTACGGACATTCGGGCAAGGTTCCTCCCCTGCTTGAAATGTACGGACTTACACCCGACAATATCGCGCAGCAGGCAGAGCTTGCCATAGCGATGAAAAAAATATAAATATAATATAAGGAGACATAATTATGTTCACAAAACTTGGACTTCAAGTCTATAC
>CAZSSE010000106.1:0-5627 GCA_964609165.1 uncultured Lachnospiraceae bacterium | reverse complement strand
TCTTGATTGTAGGGACCGGCGTCCCCGACGGTCCGGAGGCATTAAAATTATATGGGCGTTATGCGGCGACGATGTTATTTCGGATCACAACCGATTGTTTTGATGTAATTTTGTTATATTGCACGGACCGTCGAGGACGCCGGTCCCTACAGGGTAAAATGTGTTTTGTTTATGCACATAACACCTGTATCGTTTGGCGGATAAATATATTTTGTTTCTTTGTATAACAGCCGCATTGTACGGCGAACAAATGTATTTTGTTTATGCGGATAATTGTTACATTGAAAAATTAAAATTAAACATAAATCACAGATCACAGATCACAGATCACAGATCACAAATAGAGATATAACTTTACAACAAAAAACGTACTTGGCGGACTGAACAAGTCCGTTAAGTACGTTCCTCTGAAAAATTACTCTTTATAAAATGGATCTTCATAAGCTGCTGTTAAGCTCACGAGTTTTATTGTGTGAAGTTTATTGGTTCTTTTCTTCATTTTCCTTCAAGAAAAGGATCGAAAATAACGTAAAATAACACGATATAAAGCCAATTTATTCCACCGAAATGATAAAATCATACACCGACTGACCGCCACATATTGTAGCGATCTCTGCACCCGAGTGCTTTGTCTTTATCATATTCTCGATACTTGCGGCAAAATCGTCACTGACATCCGCGCCGTAAAATATGGTAATGAACGAGGGGGACTGCATTTTATCCGATAGTTTATCAAGACATTCGAGAGGACTGTTGGCAACGCAATCTATAGATCCGTTTACGAGACCGATTATCTGTCCGTTTTTGATCTTCTTTCCGTCAACTGTCGTATTTCTGACTGCGTGAGTTACAGACATGCTCGTGACGTGTGATACTGCTTCCTCTATCGCTTCAAGGTTTGCTTCGGTATCTGCATCGGGATCGAATGCGATCATAGCACTGACGCCTTGAGGAACGCTCTTGGTGTTGAGCACAACCACGTCACGATCCTTAACGAGCTTTGAAGCCTGAACTGCGACGAGATAGATGTTTTTATTGTTTGGAAGCACGAATACGGTCTTTGCGTTGGTGGATCTTATTCCGTCGATAATATCCTGCGTACTTGGGTTCATTGTCTGACCGCCGTGTATTACCGTATCAACGCCGAGATCGCGGAATGTGTTGGAGATACCGTCTCCCATACAGACCGAAACAAAGCCGTAGGTATTTTCGGGAGCGGCTACGCTCTCGTCAGCCGTGTCCTCTGTTTTCTTGGATGTGACGAGCTCGGAGTGCTGTTTTCTCATATTTTCTATCTTCGCGGTTTCGAGCATACCGTACTCACCCGCTTTCTCGAATACTCTACCGGGGTGGTCGGTGTGAACGTGGAGCTTGATGATCCTCTCGTCCTCTATAAAGACAACGCTGTCGCCTATCGAGCAGATAAGCTCGTGAAGCTCTGCCGCTTTATTTTCACCCTCAAACTGCGAATATTTTTCTACAACGCACTCGGTGCAGTAGGGAAAGGTGATCTTCTCCGTGTCGAAATCCGCAAAATCGGCAGTAATGTCAGATGCTTCGTCGCCATTCTCGCTTTTGTTCAAAAGCTCTATCGGCTTTTTCTTAAGCGCAGCAAGCATTCCCTTGAGAGCGGTTACAAATCCGCATCCGCCTGCGTCTACAACGCCGACCTCCTTGAGAACAGGAAGCTGCTCGGGGGTTTTGGCAAGTGCCTTTTCGGCTGCCTTTGTAAAGTGTGCGAAAAATTCGGTTACGTTATGGTCGCTGTACTTTCCACCCTGAAGGGCACTTTCGGCTTCCTCTGCGCTGCGGCGCATTACCGTAAGTATCGTGCCCTCGGTTGGCTTCATTACCGCCTTATATGCCTCCTCGCATCCACGGCGCAGACCTGCTGTAAGCTCAACTACTCCGATGCTGACCGAGTCCTTAAATTCCTTTGCGAAGCCGCGCAAAAAAAGCGAAAGTATCGCGCCCGAGTTTCCTCTTGCCGAGCGGAGAACGAGAGCCGCCGCATCGGACGAGCAGGTACCTACGGTCGTATAGCTCGGAGTCATTTTTCTGACCGCGCCGAGTGTCAACGTCATATTGATACCGGTATCACCGTCCGGAACGGGAAAAACGTTCATATTATTTATCTTTTCCTTGTTGTTATCGAGAGCGTTTGCGCCCGATACAAGCATGGATAGAAATGTTTTGGCATCTATTCTCATTATTTACCTCTGTTTTTTCTTTTGTGAGATAGAAATTATCTCTCGCTTCCCATGAAAAAGAGCGCAAGCGTTCCGGGACCTGAATGTGAGCCGATAACCGCGCCGACGTAGCCTATCCTCACTTCCTTCACACCAAGCTCGCTCTTTACGCGGTCTGCAAGGTACTGTGCGTCGTCTGCGCAGTCGCCGTGAGAGATAAAGATTACTGCATCCGAGCGCACGCCGATCATCGTTTCCTTTGCCTTATCGAACATAGCGTCGATAGACGCACGTCTGCCGCGCACCTTGCCCACACTGATGAGCTTACCCTCGTTATCGACGTGCATTACGGGCTTAATACCGAGCATGGTTCCGACAACCGCCGTTGTAGAGCTTACTCTTCCGCCTCTCTTGAGGAAGAAGAGGTCATCGATCGTGAACCAATGGCAAAGATTGAGCTTGTTGCCTTCAACAAAATCGCGCACGCTCTCTATATCAGCTCCACTCTGACGAAGCTTTGCTGCGTGATAGATGAGCAGACCTTGACCCAAGGATGCGCATAGCGTGTCAACCGTGTATATCTTGCGGTCGGGATATTTTTCCGTCAGCTCCTCTGCTGCGAGCTTACCCGCGCCGTAGGTGCTGCTGAGGCCCGATGAGAAGCCGAGATAAATAATATCCTTACCCTGCTCGAGATAGGGCGTCATTCCTTCTATAAAGGTGTCGAGATTTACCGCAGATGTGGACGCCGATTTCTTTTCGCGAAGAAAAGCGTACATTTCCTTGATGTCCAATTCGCTGTCAGCCTTCGGCTCCTTACCCTCAAGCGTAACCGTCAGGTCGAGGACCTCGACGTCAAGCTCCGCTATCATTTCTTTTGTAAGGTCTGAGCCTGAATCGGTAAAAATTACGTAATTTGTCATACAAATTCCTTTCATATTAAACAAGGTTTTATAAAATCGACGAAGCGGTATTAAATACTATGTCAAGCACTATTATAAATCCTATTATCGCGTTTGTCAAGATGTTTTTCGGATTTTTATATTATTTCACTGCAAATTTGATATTATTTGAGCAGATGACGTTTGATCTTTCTGGACGTTGTCTTTTCAAATTCCGTGTCACGAAGCTCGACGATCTTGATATGCTTGTAGGTGGGGAGAGTTTTATTGAGCTCATTTATTGATTTCAGTATGGACTCGTACATAAGCTCCTTGGTAGCTCCCTCGGGGAATTTATCCACATTGGGGAATACAAGCGCGGTAAGGCTTACCTCACTTCCGTTCTGTCTGCCGATAACGGCGCTTTCCGCAATGGTTTCGATGTTAGAGAGATATTCCTCGATCTCCTCGGGGAATACGTTCTTTCCGTTTTCAAGGACGATGACCGTCTTAAGCCTGCCGGTGATGAAGCAATATTCGTCCTCGTCAAGATAGCCGACGTCACCCGTTCTGAACCAACCGTCATCGGTAAATGCTGCGGCGGTTGCCTCGGGATTGTTATAGTATCCGAGCATAACGTTGTCGCCCTTTACCTGTATCTCGCCCTCCATAAAGCCCTTGTCGTTCTCATAGCCATCATAAATTCTTATCTGACAGCAGGGGACAGCGGGACCTACAGACGCATACTTACGGTTGTAATAGGGGACTACGCAGGTCAGGGGGGCGCACTCGGTTATTCCGTAGCCCTCATATATGGAAATTCCGAGGGTGTCGAAGAATTCTACCATTCTGGGATTGAGCGCAGCACCTCCGCAGACGATCTTTTCAAGTCTGCCGCCAAAGGAGTTGAGAACCTCTGCAAAGAGATCGCGACGCTTGTCAATTCCGATTGTGTAGAGCGATCTTGCCGCAGTTATGCCCAACTTAAGCCTTTTGTCTTTTCCGTTCTTTTTAGCCTCTGCCCAGATCTTTTTATAGAAGGTGTAGATGTAAAGAGGAACGAGAATAAGACCTGTAGGCTTGAAGAGCTGAAGGTTTTTAAGCACGTGGGTGATCGAATCGTTGATACATACGTGCATACCGTAGTCCATAGCCGCGAGCATACAAGCGAGCTCGTAGGTATGGTGTATGGGAAGCAGAGATACGATCGTATCATCGGGGGTGAAGGGAACGGTTGCCGCGGCACTCGTAACGACCGAGAAGATATTCTTCTGGCTGAGCATTACGCATTTGGACGTACCCGTGGTTCCTGATGTGAAGAGAAATTCGGCTAAGCCGTCTCTGTTTGCAACGTCGGGGATCTCGTATCCCGCCTCGACCTCTGCCGCGCCTTCTGCGCAGAGAGCTTCTATATCAACGATCTTGTCGCTCAATGCAAGCTCCGCGTCGGTAGGCTCCATGGGAATGAAGCAGGAAAGCGAGCTGTGGTTTGCCATAGCGTCGGCAAATTTGCCGTTGAAGCTTGAAGAATAAATGAGCGCATCTGCTTCAACGCTCTGCATAAAGTCCTCAATAACGCTTATCTCAAGCTCCTTATCGAGCGGTATAGCAATTCCGCCTACCGAGAGAATGGCTATGTAAGACGCCATCCAATTTACAGATGTTTCTCCGATTATGGCAATACGCTTGCCTGCGTAGCCTCTCTTTGTGAGAGCTGCTGCAAGGCTTTTTGCCTTGATGAGAAATTCTCCGTAGGTTATATCATGAAGATTGCGCTTTTTGTCAAAATAGGTGAATAGCACTTTATCGGAATGCTTTGCAAGGACTCTGCAAAAATCCTTTACGTCCATAACCCTTTCGTAAAGGCGGACGTCCTTGGGTTTGTTGATTATCTTGGCATTTTTTTCCTTACTCATTTTAATAACGATCCTTTCATTTTTATGCTTGACAGCTTTAAAGTGTGCTTTCCGCCTGCTTGAGCTTGCTACAGATAAGCTCAAGGGTGTGATAGAAGGAGGTCAGCTCCTCCTCGGATATATCGTCGCTTACGAAGGAATTTATCTCTGCAACGATTCTGTTGATCTGCTCAGCTGTATCTTTTCCAAGTGGAGTGAGCTTTAGACGCTTTCTGTAATTAATATTTTCGCTGTCGGGCTCGGTGATGTAGCCCTTTGAGCAAAGCTCGCTTACTATTCGGGAGATCTGCGCCTTGTCTATGTCGCAAAGCTTTGCGAGCCTTGTGCGCGTAAGTCCCTCTGGTGAGGCGTTAAGATGGCGCAGGCACATTGTGTGTGCGCTTGTCAGACCGTAAAGTGCCATATGTTTGCTCTTTAGCTTTTGGATGCTTTTGAGCGCGCAGTAGGTCATTGAATAAAATTTGTCAAATCTGTCCTTTTCCAATTCTATTCCCTCCCTTCACAATAATGTCCATTATATCACCAATACATAATATCACAAAAATGTTGAGTTGTCAACAAGATTTTTATGTTTTTTTTAAAAAGCTTGTTGAATTGTCAATGATAGGTGACAGATTTTTCAGAAATAGTTGTCAAGGTGG